>SCVQ01000177.1 GCA_004296865.1 Nitrospirota bacterium | reverse complement strand
GCCCTCTTCGACGCCCTGCTGCACCAGTGCGGGGTGATCCGCGCCGAGACCGTGGAGGAATGGTTCGACTTCGCCCTCGCCTTCGCGCACCAGCCGCTCCCGCGCGGCCCCCACGTCGCCATCCTGACCAATGCCGGAGGGCCCGGTATCATGTTGGCGGACGCCTGCGAGTTGCTGGGACTCGAAGTCCCGCCCCTCTCGCCGGATACCCAGGCCTTTTTGAAGCGGCTCCTGCCGGGCGAGGCCTCCACCGCCAATCCGGTAGACATGATCGCCTCGGCCACGGAAGAGACCTTCAAGCAGGCGCTGGAGCGGATCGCCCGTGACGAGAACGTGGATGCCGTGATCGTCTGCTTCGTTCCCCCGGTGATGACGGATGCGATGAAGGTCGCCGCCCGCGTGGGTGAAGTGACCGAGCGAATGTCCCAGCCCGATAAGCCGGCCAAGCCGATCCTGGGTTGCTTCATGGGCGCGAGGGGCGTGGTTCGAACACCGGAACGACAGCCTTCAGACGAGATCCTGCCCGCCCCGCAACTCACCCCGGTTGAGTTGGCCGTTGAAGAACTCCAGCGACACCACATTCCCGCTTACGCCTTCCCTGAATCGGCGGCTCGGTCCCTGGCCGCCATGCTGCGTTATCGAACCTGGCGGGAGAAGCCGACCGGCCGGATCATCGCTTTTCCATCGATACGGCCTGCCGTCGAGCCGATCCTTGCGGCTGCGCGGCAGGCCCATCGCGAGTGGCTGTCCGAACGCGAGATCGCAAGTCTGCTTGCGGCCTGCGGCATTCCAATGGTCCGCTCCGTCTCGGTCAAGACCCGCGGCGCGCTGTCCGATGCCGCCCGATCGGTCGGCTTTCCTCTTGTCGTCAAGGTGGTCTCCCCCGGCATTATTCACAAGGCGCGTGTGGGCGGCGTGCTGGTGGACATTCGAAACGAGATGGAATTAACCGGACAACTCGATCGGCTGGAAGCCCGCCTGGCCGATCAAGGCTTCGTCCCCGGCAGCTATGGATTCGTCGTGCAACCGATGGTGGGGGGCGGACGCGAGGTCATCATGGGCATCAGCCGTGCTCCCAGGATCGGACCGGTACTCATGTTCGGCCTGGGCGGCATCTTCGTCGAGACGTTGAAAGACGTTGTCTTCCGCATGGCTCCCATCACCGACCTTGAGGCCCTTGAGATGATCGCCGGCATCCGAGCCTATCCGATTCTCAAGGGGCTTCCAGGACAGCCTTCCGTTGCGATGGATGTGCTCAAAGAGGTGCTGCTGCGCTTGTCGCAACTGGCAATGGAAATTCCGGAAATCGCCGAGCTGGACATCAACCCTTTCCTGGCATTTCCCGATTCCGGTCAATGCCTGGCGGTCGACGCACGCATCAGAATGGTTCTCCCGTAAGTGTTGGAAGGCGGTTTTTTCTCTCTTTCGCGCCGCGTCGGTTGACTTGCGCGATGTCATGATTATCCCGAACGACGCATACCTGTATGCGCAGACCGAACCAACAAGGAACCGGCCATGGACATGAACCGCATGACGCTGAAACTGCAGGAGGCGCTCCAGGCCGCGTCGTCGCATGCGATGCGGCGCAGCCACCAGGGCATCGATGTGGAGCATCTGCTCCTGGCCCTTCTGGAACAGGAAGGGGGCCTCACGTCGTCGCTGCTGGAACAGGCCGGCGTGGCGGTGGCGGCCGTGCGGAGCGCGGCCGAACAGGCCCTGACGAAGCTGCCCCAAGTACAAGGCGGCGGAGCGGGGCCGGGGCAGATTCACGTCACGTCCCGTCTGTCGCAGGTCCTCACCGGCGCCGAGCAGGAAATGCAAGGGCTGCGCGATGAATACCTGAGCGTCGAACACGTGCTGCTGGCCATGGCGAACGAGGGCGGCATCTTCCGGCGCTTGGGCCTGACGCGCGATCGGCTGCTGGCCGCGCTCCAGCAAGTTCGTGGCAGCCAGCGCGTGACCACCCAAGACCCTGAAAGCACCTACCAGGCGCTGGAGAAATACGGCCGCGACCTCACGAGGCTGGCCGGCCAGGGCAAGCTGGATCCGGTGATCGGCCGCGACGAGGAAATCAGGCGCGTGATCCAGATCCTCTCCCGGCGCACCAAAAACAACCCTGTGCTCATCGGCGAACCCGGCGTCGGCAAAACCGCGATCGTGGAAGGATTGGCCCAACGCATCATCAAGGGGGACGTGCCGGAGGGGCTCAAGCAGAAGCGGCTCATCGTGCTGGACATGGGGGCCCTGATCGCAGGGGCCAAGTATCGCGGCGAATTTGAAGAGCGCTTAAAAGCCGTCCTCAAAGAAGTCCATGAAGCTCACGGGCAGGTGCTGCTGTTCATCGACGAACTCCATACCGTCGTCGGCGCCGGAGCTGCCGAAGGGGCCATGGACGCGGCCAACCTCCTCAAGCCGATGCTCGCGCGCGGGGAGTTGCATTTGATCGGCGCCACGACGCTGGACGAATACCGCAAGCACATTGAAAAAGATGCGGCGCTCGAGCGACGCTTCCAACCCGTCATGGTGGACCAGCCCTCGGTCGAGGACACGATCTCGATCCTTCGCGGACTGAAGGAGCGCTACGAAGTGCACCACGGGGTACGGATCAAGGATGCCGCGCTCGTGGCCGCGGCCAAGCTCTCCCACCGCTACATCGGCGATCGGTTTCTGCCCGACAAAGCCATCGACCTGGTGGACGAATCGGCGGCGCGGCTGCGGACCGAGATCGACAGTTTGCCGGCCGAGATGGACGAAGTGTCACGCAAGGTGATGCAGTTGGAAATCGAGCGGGAAGCGCTTCGCAAGGAAACCGATCCGGGCAGCCGCGCCCGCTTGGAGACGCTGGAGGAAGAACTGACTGAAAAGAGCCGGGACCTGGCTGCGCTGAGAACGCGCTGGGAAGCTGAGAAGGCCTCGGTGGCGCGGCTACATAAGATCCGCCAGCAGATCGAGGACGCCAAACAGCAGATGGAGCGCGCCGAGCGCGCCTATGATCTCAATCGCGTGGCCGAGCTGCGCTACGGAGAACTCCCGCGCCTGGAGCGTGAACTGGCGCTCGAACAGAAGCAGCTCGTCGAAAAGCAGGGCGGAAGCCGGCTCCTCAAGGAGGAAGTGGACGAGGAGGACATCGCCCTCGTCGTCAGCCGCTGGACGGGCATCCCCGTCACCCGCCTGCTGGAAGGGGAAATGGACAAGCTGTTGCGGCTTCCCGACTTGCTCCACAAGCGCGTGGTCGGACAGGACGAAGCCGTGCTGGCGGTCGCCGATGCGGTCCTCCGCGCACGCTCCGGTATCAAAGACCCCAACCGGCCAATCGGCTCCTTCCTGTTTCTCGGTCCCACCGGAGTCGGCAAAACCGAGTTGGCCCGGGCGCTGGCGGCCACGTTGTTCGACGACGAATCCAATATGGTCCGGCTCGACATGTCGGAGTACATGGAGAAACACACCGTGGCCAGGCTGATCGGCGCCCCGCCTGGCTATGTCGGCTATGAAGAAGGGGGCCAGCTTACCGAGGCCATCCGGCGGCGGCCCTTTTCGGTGATCCTCTTCGAT
>SCVQ01000176.1 GCA_004296865.1 Nitrospirota bacterium | reverse complement strand
GCGCGCGGGAATCGCCTGGCGTCACGAGCTCACGCGCTTGCGGCCCCCACACGGCGATGCCCGTCGGAGTCCAAGATGCGAGAGATGCGTGGTGCGGGGGATGCATGGGGCGCGGATGCTATCGGCGCGTCGATGCCCCGCTCGGACGCGCGGGACAGCGCCGCAGTTCGTGACCTCACTTCGAGCCGCAAGCTCGCGCAGTTGCTCGGCTTCGGCGCGCGCAGCAACCGCGAGCGCGCGATGGACCCGGCGCTCATTGCGCGATCATCCGCGAAGCAGCGCGGGTATCGGTGCAAGGCTCGGCTGGCCAGACTCGAGGCCCGCGCCGCTCATGACTCTTGGCGCGGTAGTGGCGCGACCGCAGGGATGCCCAAGGAAACCTTGCCGAAATCCCCCTTGCGAGGGTCGAAAGTTTCCACCTCAAAATTGGGCACTATCTCGCCGACATGCACATGCTCACCCATTGCTTCTCCTTTCCCTCTTGCCGGCCAGGCCTTCATTAGCCCGGCGATTGCTTCTGTCACAGAAATCCCGCAAGGGCCCCTCGTCCGACATGCACCCGCATGTCGCTACGCCACGCTCTGCTCGTCCACGGCGACAGCAGGCTGCACAATACCCGTGGAACTCCACTCGATGCCCGGTTATCGAGAACCCGGCCTTCGCCCGATCCGACACGGCCAGACGGTCCAGCGCCTCGTCCGTCAGGTCCTGAATGCTTCGACACCCCAGACAAATCAGGTGGTGATGCAGATCGATGTTGGCATCAAACCGCGACCGGTCGTGCCAATAGTTCACCTCGTATACGAGCCCGGCCTCCCGCAACACGCCTAACGTGTAATAGACGGTGTTCGGCGAGATCATCGGATGCTGCCGCCTGACTTGTCGATGCAAATCCTCGGCGGTCGGATGGCTCGTTGTGCCGGCCAGAGCCTGGTATATGGCGGCCCGTTGCGGGGTCATTTTCAGCCCACGCTCTCGAAACCGCTGCCGCATCTCATCCGGGGCAAGTTTCATCTTGTTCCTTTTTAGGAATGATTCCTATATAGCATGTGCGAGAGAGAAGGTCAACCGACAGTTACTCAAGGATCGGCGTTGGGCCTGCCCGCCATGCAGCAGGCACGGGATAGCAACCATACGGAGCAGGCACATTACTAGCCATACAGGGGCAACTCACCCGCCATGTCGGCCAGCGTCTTGTAGGCCTGATCCTTCGTCGAGAGCACCGGATGGGTTACCGGCCAAGCGATGCCGATCGTCGGGTCATTCCAGATGATGCCCCGCTCATCCTGAGGCGAGTAGAAGTCGGTGCAATTATAGAACAGCCCGGCCGTGCCGCTGAGCACGCAGAACCCATGCGCAAAACCGGCGGGGATGTATAACTGCCGCTTATTTTCAACTGAAAGCTCGGTGCCGAACCACTTGCCGAAGGTTGGGGATCCGGCTCGGATATCCACGGCAACGTCAAACACCTTCCCCTCGACCACGGTTATCAGTTTGGCTTGAGGGTTTTTGAGTTGGTAGTGCAATCCTCGAAGAGTCCCGCGGACAGACTTCGAAAAGTTGTGCTGAACAAACGGTCCGCGAATACCCGCATCGGCATACTTCCTTGCATGGCAAACCTCAAGAAAATACCCCCGCTGATCTGGGAACACATCCAACTCGACAAGGACCACACCCTTCAATTCGGTCTCGACAAAACGCACGATGGAATTCTCCCTTGCTTTTTCCTTTTCGAAGCTGTTTATTTTATCTGATTCTTTCACTGAAGAACAGATGTACGTTTCCTGTAAGCCTCGGCAAACGGAGAAGGAGCCCCATGACGCTTGGGACTGGGTTGCACAGGATCGCGCCGATTATTTTGCTGCTCGTTACGGGACTTTGGCCGGCATGCGCACCGACACGGCCTCCGACACTCATCGACCTCACCCACGACTTCAGCCACGAGACAGTGTATTGGCCCAACAACAAGCATTTTCAGTGGGAAAAAACGGACTGGGGAATGACCCCGACTGGATACTGGTACGCCTCCGCGAATTTTTCGGCCTCCGAGCACGGGGGCACTCACATTGACGCCCCGATCCATTTTGGCCGCAACCGCAAGACCGTCGATCAGATTCCTCTTGAACGCCTGACCGGACCGGCGGTCGTCATCGACGTCCGATCACAATGCGCCGCGAACCCCGACTATGAGTTGACGGCGGCAGACCTCCTTGCATGGGAATCCATCTACGGCCGGATTCAAGCGGACGCCCTCGTACTGATGTACTCCGGATGGGGGCAACGATGGCCCGACCCTCCACGTTACCTGGGCAGCGAGACGCCGGACGATCCTCACACACTGCACTTCCCCGGATTCTCCCGTGAGGCGGCTGAGTTTCTGGTGAACCAACGATCAGTCCGCGGGGTGGGCATCGATACGGCCAGCATCGATCCAGGACGGTCACGTGATTTTCCAGCCCATCGGGTGCTGAACGGTGCCGATGTCTATGCACTGGAAAATGTGGCTGCCCTGGAACAGCTTCCGCCCAAAGGGGCGACGGTCTGGTCCTTGCCGATCAAAATACGGGGGGGGGACGGGGGGACCGGTCCGTATCGTCGCGGTCCTGCCTTGAGAGGTTTTCCTCGGCTCGTATTAGACTCGTTGGGCAACCGACAGCCGTGCTAACCGTGAGAGGCAGTGCCAAATCAGCACGAAGATGCCACCTTCTGGCTTGAAACCGCCGCAGCGGTTACAATGCACCGCAGGTATGAGGGGGGCTAACGGAACCGGCAACGCATCACGAGAACAACGAAGGGGTCAGGCCGTACCGCCACGGTCGGGGGAAGAGGGCGGTTCCGGATACAGTTTCTGCAGCCGCTCAATGAGCGGCGTCGCTTCCGGAGTACTGGGGCGAGAGGGCTCGCTCGGTGGATGGTCCCACGTCAACGTGGTAATGCCGGCCTCGGTCAAAAGGCTGCGGATCGTATCCACCATGGCTTCGAGCGTCAACTCGGTGCCGGCTCTGAGATCCAGGACCCGTTCCTCCGGCTTAGTCGGCGGCGGGCTATCGTTGACCAGGGTCCAGCAACGATCAAAGATCGTCACGCGCAGGGACTCCGGGACGTTCAAGGAAGGAAGTCGGGAGGTACAGAGCGCGATAACCAGCAGCACGAACTGCAGATCGGGCATACCGGAACGATGGACATCAAGTGATTGCACGGCCTGTCCTTAGCAGGTTCGGTCGGATGAGTCAACGGCGCGCCCCTCAAGTCACACAGCCTCGGGGTCACCAGGCGCTTCTATGTCTTTTATTTGCGGAAAGGGGAACGGCAACCCGATGGTAACGATCACGCTAATGGGGCAGTTGCAAACGACTGACGGCGAGCGCGACCTCGCCTGTGAGATTTCCGAACCCATCTCGGTGAGGCAACTCATCCAGCGGCAAGGTGAGTGTCTGCGAGCAGTTCTGGACCTCATGAGACAGAAAAAACTGTTGGTGACCGTGAATAAGCGCATCGCCAGTGAAGACACACGCATACAAGACGGCGACGCCATCAAACTGGTGGCTCATGACGGTATGGGCGGCAGCGGCTTGGCTCCCACGTTGTAATCCCGAACCACCCAGCCGGCCCGGGTCAGGGCAAGAAGCTGGAGAAAAAAGAAGAGGCCGGTCCCTTTCGGGAGCCGGCCCCATCAGAAGATCAGCCCTGCGCGTCTTCTAGACCCGCAGACGAGACCCTGCGGTTAGCGCTTACCCAGGATGGCGTCCTTAGCGGCCTTGGCCACGCGAAACTTGACAACCCGCTTGGCCGGGATCTTGATCGCTTCGCCGGTTTGCGGATTGCGTCCCATCCGGGCCTTCCGGTTTGCCAGTACCAGCTTGCCGATCCCTGGAAGCGCGAAGGTGTTCTTCGCTTCCTTGTACGCAAGGGCGGCCAGATCATCCAGAAGTTGCGCCGCAGCTTTCTTGGTGATGCCGACTTTCCCCGCCATGTGATCTGCAATCTGGGACTTTGTCATCGCTTTTGCCATACGGACCTCCTCAACCTAATTAGAAAGGTGAACTGCGGTAATGCGTCTCCGACTCATTGGTAACCGGCAACCTCTGCGCAAGCCTTCGTCATTGAACCTAAGCACTTTCGATCAATTTCCATCAAGCCAGGCGAAAGTGTAACGAAAGTCCCCTACCCTGTCAACCACAAAAAGCGCAATGAACAGGGCACCAGCAAGGGTCCTGGGCACATCCCGCACGGACGGTCTTGAACCGATGCGGCGGAGGGAGTACAGTACCATCACGTTCCACAGCTTCCTGAATCGTGTCGCCGGAGGTCGTGAGGGGTCCATGGGGAAAGAACTGCCGGTCGTACCATCCAGTCCACAGCCACAGCAACCCGGAGCAGCAGAAGTCTTTATCTACTCCCGGGTCTTCTGCAGCCGGGAGGACTCCCCGCCGCTACGCCTGCTCCTGGATTTCCTGAAATCAAAAGGCCAAACGCCTTTGGTTCCCAAGGTGGATCCCGCCGCATTGGACGACTGGGCCTGGGTGCAAATTTCCCTCGGCTATGACCGGGAACGAAAACCCATCCAAATTTTCTGCCTGCGCGACCGCGGGACCTATAAGGAAGACCTCGAAAAGGAGCGCGAACAGTTCCTACACCAGCTCTCAATCTTCGACGATGTCGAAGCCCAGCTCGTCCGCGAGCACGTAATGCGCTGCCGGTTCATCGTGACCACGCGTCTTACGCAAGGCGATATCACGGATGACGGCTATGATTTTAACGGCTGGGTTCTGGAGTTCTTTCAAGAACACTGCAACGGAATCGTGCAAGTCGATGGGCAGGGCTTCTTCTCGCCCAAAGGCGAACTCGTCGTCGAAATGGAAGACTAGTCGCGCAAGCGCCGGCCATGAGCCTCCCTCTCCAACCCCGAACAAACCTCCACGCCCGCGCAGAAGGGTGGTTCAACCGCGCCCGAGCCTCCCTCCTCGAAGCGATTCCATGCACGAGCGGCTGCAGCCACTGCTGCATCGGCCTCTTCGCCATCACCACGCTGGATGCCGCCGAATTGCGGCGTGGGGTCGAGAGTCTCGACCAATCGGTTCGCCACGAGGTCAAGGCTCGGGCCGCCAAGCAGAGAGCCGCCATCGAGGCCGTCTTCCCCCGCCTCAACGCATCGCCGTTCCTCGACGAATGGCAGGATCGGGAAACCGATCGCCTGATAGAGCGGTTCGCCGACC
>SCVQ01000018.1 GCA_004296865.1 Nitrospirota bacterium | reverse complement strand
TCGTGGACAGGACCGGGAGCAGCGCAAGCCAGGCGAGCCGCTCTACGTCCTGGTCTGTTGCACGATCGATCATCCGGCAGGGGACTGTCATGCAAGGCTGGGGAGCAACCTCCGCCCCATCGGACGCCGGGCTATTGCAGCTCGATGCGGTAGCGTTCGAGCGTCGTGCCCTTGTTCCGCGCCAGGTTGGAGAGGGACTTGTTGTAGTCCACGATCGCCCGCAACTCGCTGCCTTGGGCGGTGGCGAGATCGAGCTGGAAGTCCAGCACGAAGCGGGTGGTGCTCAAGCCCACGTTCAGCCGTTCCCGTTCGGCTTGAAGTTGTTTCTCCGCCATGAGGCGGGCCGAGCGCGTGGTTTCGATCCGCTTGAAGTCGGTCTGGACGCGCCGGACCGCCTCCCGGACTCCGACGATCACTTGCTGTCGCATGCTTTGCAAGGTGACCTGGGCGTTGCGGGAATCGATCTGGCGTTTGTTGAACTGGCTGATGGCCGAACGGTTGCCCAAGGGCATGCTCAAGACTAATCCCGCGCCGTAGTTATAGAAGTCGCCGGAAGCGCCTTTGGTAAACATGTCGCTGGCGTCTCGTCCCAGGCCGGCAAGGCCGGAGGTGCCCTGGAAGGAGAGGTTGGGCAGAAGCTGGTTCTTGGCGAATTTGACGTTGATCTCGCTGGTTTCGATATTTTTGTTCGCCTGCAGGATTTCGGGGCGTCGTTCCATGGCGACGTCGATGGCTTCCGGAAGGCTGATCGGCTCGAGCGTTTTGACCGGTTGGTCCATCGGCACCAGCCGCACGTCCTGCCGGAGTTCCTCCTCGGACGGATTCAGCATGCGGCGCACTTGATCCTCCTGGTCGTGGATCGCTTTCTCTGCGATCAACACCTGTTCTACGCGGGAGGCGACGGCGGCCTCGGCCTGGAGGACGTCCACGATCGCCATCACGCCGGCTTTGGTCTTGGCCCGGTTGCTGGCCAGGAGTTCTTCCGCGGCCTTTTGCGCCGCTTGGGCCACCTTGAGGTTTTCGTTGGAGAAGACCAGTTCCCAATAATTCTGCTCGACGGCGGCGATGACCGTGAGCACCCGGTCCAAAAAGGCATGTTCCTCCACCTTGGCATTGTTCTGCGCCACCTTGATGAAGGTCTTGTTGATGTCCGTGCCGAAGTTACGCAGCAAGGGTTGCGTGAGGGTCAGCGCAAGGCCGGAGGTCCAGCCGGGGTTGAACAGGAAGGTCTGCGGCCCGGCGACGAACGTCCGCTGGGGGCTGTAGTTCAAGTCGTAGTTGGCGCCGGTCAGGAGGTTCTGCGTCAGGTCGGCGGTCACCGAGGAGGAGTTCTGATCGAGTTTCTGGATCTTGGTGAGGTCCGATCCCGTCAGACCGAAGACCGGCCGATTCAACGGCTGGATTTGCCGATTGTACTGGCCGTTGAGACTCAAGGTCGGATCGAACTTAGCCTGCTCGAAGATGATGTCGGTGAGCCGGCTGTCCCTGGTCTGGCGGCTGATGAAAATGTCCAGGTTGTTCTGCAAGGCGCGTAGGACGGTGTCTGCGAGGGAGATGGCTTCCTTGCGAACCGCCTGCGCCTCTTCCGGCAGAGCGGCCCTCGCAACGTAGGCCAGTGGGAGCAAGAGGACCATCGCGACAACGGCGCCCATCCATAGGAACGGCGGGAGCGGCCAACGAGACCGACCTGGTGTCGACATGACGATCCCCCTTGCAAACGACTTTCGGTGGGACCATACTATACCCTTAGGTGATGGCGGCTGTCACTGATTATCTGTGGGAGGCATAGCCTGATATGAAGCGCGCGCTCCTTGTCTCAGCGATGCTGCTGCTGTTCCATGCTCCGGCTTGGGCTCAGTCTGTGTCCGGCGTTCGAGGCATAAACGGTGGGGTGGCGCCTCTTTTCAACCTCACCGGGCCGGGCAATCTCTATACGGACAATCAGGGGACCCAGGGCTATATATACGCCCCCTCGTCCAATTTTCAAACCTACAACTTCCGGGTTCCCTATGGACAGGCTTGGAGCGGGGCGATGATGACCCTGGGGCCACAAATGAGCGTCGGCTTGATTTCTGGAGCCAACCAAGGGGGCTTTTCAACCGCCACCGGCACCGTCGTCCTGTCTTCGTCGGCGACGGTCTTCCCTCCGGCTCCCAGAGAGCTTGCCCCGCTGCCGCGCATTCAATCTTCCATCCTGGAATTCGACTCTGAAGATATCCCCTAGTGCAAGCCTTACGGCGCATTGGCGAGTTGCCAGCTTAAGGCCGCCACGTAGCGGGCCACCCGCTCGAGGATTTCCGGCTTGACGGTCTCGACCGTGTCGGTCGGCTGGTGAAAGTAAGGGTGCACACCGGCGCTGACGACTGTGATCGTGGGCACGCCGGCTTCCTTGAACGGGACGTGGTCGCCGCCGGGGAAAAATCCGAAGACTTCGATCAGGTCCGCCAGGCCTGCGTGCCGTCCTGCCTCGATGGCCATTTCCTTGGATAGCCCCGTGACTCCCACCGTCAGTTTCCCGTTGCCGATGCCGGCATGGTCCACATTGATCATGGCGCTGGTACGGGCCAAGGGGACGAGGGGGTGGCTCACATAGAGGCGCGAGCCGAGCAATCCCTGCTCCTCGCCGCTGAAGGAGATGAAGAGGATCGTGCGCTTCGGTTTGACTCCGGAGGCAGTCAGGACGCGGGCTACCTCCAGCAGGACGGCGGTACCCGAGGCATTGTCGTCGGCGCCGGGGAAGAGCAGCCCGGCCTGGCGGCCGAAGTGATCGCGATGGGCGCCAATCACGAGCGCCTCGGCGCCGTGGCCGGATTCCCGGCCGGGGAGGATGCCGAGCACGTTGTGCAGCGTACCGGGCTCCTGTGTGCTCTCCCAGGCCAGCCGGGCGAGTACGCCGGTGGAAAACGATCGGGGCACGGCGCGGTTGAGCTGTTCCTGCACTTCGAGTAATGAATGTTCCTCCGCCGCCAGAATTTGTTTGGCAACGTCCGTGCTGATCCAGGCGCCGGGCAACGGACGGTCCCCGTCGGGCTGGGTGTATAAGGCCGAGGGAGTGCCGCTGATTCCTCGCCGGGCTTCGTAGGCGCTGAGGATCGGCCCGGTCGCCGTGAGAAAGGCAACCGCGCCTTTCTCACGCGCCACGCGCTCTTTGTCGGTCTGCGTGACCGGCACGGGATAGCGTTCCGGTTTGCCACGCAGGAACAACACGATGCGGTTGCGCACGTCCAGCCCTGCGTATTCGTCGAAGCCGCGCGCCGGATCGGCAATCCCGTAGCCGACAAACACGATGGGCGCTGTGACGTTGACCGACGGGGAGTCCAGGATCGGCAAGTAGTCGGCGCCAAGACGAGCCGCCGAGGAGTCGGGACCGGCGAACACGTGCAGGGACGGCTGCGCTTCGATCCGGCCGGCCGTGACCGGTTCCCTCAGCATCCAGCCTTGGAGGATCGAACCGAGAGCCTCGCTCTGGGGCATCGCCAAGCCAAGAGACCTAAAGCGATCTGCGACAAAGAGGCCGGATCGAAGGTCGTCGGCGGTTCCGGTCTGGCGTCCGTTGAAGTCGGGCCCGCTCAGCCGCGCGACATCTTCCAGTATCCGACTTCCTGAGAGACCGGCAAGAGTCTTGGCCAAGAAGTCATGCTCGACGGCCGGCTCGGCGGAGGCCGTCCCCGTCATTGCGGCGATGGCGATGAGCCAACAGAGCAGAGCGATTTTCAAGCGGCGCCACATCGTTGATCCGCCCGTTACCTTGGGTTGAAGCGGCAGGATACGGTGTCTACTTACCGCCTCTCCATCAGAAAGTCAAAACGTTGCTTCTAAGGACTAGACGGAGCGCGAGGTGTTACTGTAATCTTGCCGAGCCGATAGCGGGGATATCGCCTTCGGACGTGACGGAGACGGGGCAGTGGCAATGAGTCGAATCGATGAGTGAGAACGGGCTCTTCCCAAGCAACTACGAGGAGTTTTTAAAGAGCCGCGGCAAGGCCAAGGGCTATGAGTTTCAGCATGCGCCCTCCGGCAGCGTCGCGCCACCTACGGTCACTTTTTCGGACAAGCTGCGCTGGTGGACGCTCGATCGCTGGAAGCGGATGAAGCAAATCAGAGCCGAACGGGATCGGCAGCAATCGGACATTGTCCATCTCGCGCAGTCGCCTCGCCGGAAGCCCTGACAGGCCTCATTCAGCCCATGGTCTTGACGCGCATGAGAGAAGAAAACCGGCAACGGTGGAGTATGAAGCGCGGAAGGACGCCGCACAGGGAGCCGGGTCGTAGCACCTTGTGGCGAAGGCCGAGCCTGTGGGCGTTGCTGCTTGCGCTGTTGGGGTGGGGCGGCGTCGAACGGGCTACGGTCCACGGCCAATCTCACGCATCGGTCGAGTCCCTTGAATCCGGCTGGCTCGGACTGCCCCTTGACTGTCGCTTCGGCGAAACCTGTTGGGTGGCGAACTACGTGGATGTGGACTCCACGGCGGCCGCGCGCGACTTCCGTTGCAACCCGCGCACCTACGACGGCCATGACGGAGTGGATGTTGCGATTCGTGACCTGGCGCAGATGCGGCGTGGTGTGCCGGTGCTCGCTGGCGCCGCGGGCGTCGTGCGGAGCGTGCGCGACGGCATGGAAGACGTGGCGCTCACGGACCAGGCCTCGCGCGACCGGATCAAGGGCCGCGAATGCGGCAACGGGGTTGTCCTGCAACACGAAGACGGGTGGGAGACGCAGTATTGCCACCTGCGTCGCGGCAGCGTGGGGGTGGCCAAGGGCGAACGGATCGACCGAGGTGCGCCGCTCGGCCTCGTCGGCCTGTCCGGCCAAACGGAATTTCCCCACGTCCATCTTACCGTGCGGCGCAAGGGTCAAGCGATCGATCCCTTCACGGGACATACGCCGGTGGAGGGGTGCGGTCTCGCCGTTGCGCCGCTGTGGCGCCAAGACCAGGCCGTCGCGTACGAAGAGGTGGCCCTGGTCAACGCGGGGTTTTCACCGGGTCAGCCGGACATCGCGGCGATTCGAAACGGCGACGGGTCCGAGGCGACCTTGCCGTCGACCGCCCAGGCCGTGGTGCTGTGGGTCGACATCTTGGGCGTGCAGGCCGGCGACCGGGTTCGATTTCGCATCCATGGACCGGACCAGGCCCTTGTGTTCGAGCAGGAGCAGCCGATCGAACGGACTCAAGCCCGGCGATTTGCCTTTGCAGGGACGCGCCGCCGCGCCGAGGTGTGGCCCGCGGGGGTCTATACGGGCCAGGTGACGCTCATCCGTCTGCAGGGGGATGAGCCCGAGCACACCATGACCCGAACCGTAACAATCAACAGGGGACGATAGTGTGAGGAAGACGGGAGGACAGATAGGGAGGCCCAGAGGCCTCTTCGTCGGACGACAAAACGCGCTCAGCCGTGGTGCCGGGCCGCTCGCGCAACGGGTGGCAACCGGTCTCCAGAAGATCGGGCTCGCGGTTAAAAGCCGCGCGTGGAAGCAAACCGGGCCGACTCGGTTGACGCCGTTGCAAGGCCAGATCCTGGCGCTGTTGCGGACACGATCCGAGCAGGCCGGCACCGTCTCTAGGTTGGCGCAGGCGTTGGCAGTGACTCTGTCCACGGTGTCAGAATCCGTCGGAGCGTTGGAACGGAAGGGCCTGTTGACGAAACTCAGCTCACAAGAAGACGGCCGCGTGACCGTACTGCGGCTGACACAGAAAGGCAAGTGCCGGGCGGAAGAAGTGGTCGGGTGGCCCGAGTTTCTGACGGCTGCCGCCGTGCAGTTACCTCTGAAGGATCAAGAAGTGTTATT
>SCVQ01000175.1 GCA_004296865.1 Nitrospirota bacterium | reverse complement strand
GCGCAGTAAGCGCGGATTCTGGCAAGGTCGAGGTCGGGTACGGCTGCCATGGCGACATGCTAGCCAACCGCAGCCGTCGGTCGCCCTCATCGCCAGCGACACTCTGCCTAGAAAGCAGAGTGTCGCCAAACTGGCGACGAAGAAGCCCCGTTAAGCGGGGCTTCTTCTCTATTCAGTCGTGTGAAGCCTCGGTACCCGCACGACAGCGTGGCTCCGGTACCTGCACGACATGTGCCCGAGGGTACTAGGCGGCATTGGTCCGGTCCGGCCTCCCACCAGGATTTGCGAATGCACCATGCTCCTTTCTGCGGTCATGCTTGGCCGCGTGGGTGCGCAGGAGTCTCCCGTCGCCCCAGATCTGCACCGTGTCCCCCGCCAGGCAGACCTCGACCTGGCGGCCCTTGAAGGCATTGCCGGCGCGGTAGTCGCCGCCGGCGAAGCTCACCGAGCCGTTGTGGTCGACCTTGCGGATGACCACGTGGTCGGTGGCCGGCCGGCTCGGCGTGGCGGCCAGGGCCTGGCGCCGCACCCTCGCCTCCTGCTCCGGCAGGTGCCGGCGGGCATGGGTCGCGACGAGCACCGCGTCGTGGAAGACCTCGACGAGCCCGTCGTGACAGACGAGCTCGACGGACTGCCCGGCGAGGTACCGTCCGACAAGGTCCGGGACTTCCGTATCCCGAAACCAACTGAGCACCGTAACGTCGAGAGCCGGCCCCGGCCCGATGTTCTGGATTCTGATCTCGAGGCGTTCGTCCCCCAGGGTAGCCGGATCAAGAACCGAGAGAACAGGCCGCAGGGCTGCCTCGCGGGCGCGCTTCGCCTCGACAATCTGAGCGAGGAGACCCCAGGCACCCAAGAACGCGCCAATCACGAGTGCCAATGTCAGCAGTGTGGTCGCGAACGTGGACCACGCGCTCAGTGCGGACAATGTGAGCGCGTCCACCGTCGCGAGATCACCGACAGCGATGGCGACCGCTGCAATGATCGTCGCCACAGCCAGGGCGGTACCAACGGAGACCGCGAAGACCACTCTTTGGGTCATGGCGGGAGTGTACAACTAACGCAGGATCGCGCGCAGGACATCGGGATGCAGATCGAGGTCGAGGAAGGTCGGCGCCATCAAGGCTCCTTTGATGCTTTGCCGATCTGAACGGAATCTCCGACGCGAGGGGTCCTAACCGAAGGCACAGACACCGGGGGGCGGCTGGACGCGTTTGCGTTAGATCTGGCTACTTCAACCGGTAATGGCCATCACCGTCGAGCGGGCGTGGAGGTTGGTGGCACGACCGGCGCGATGCCGGCTCGAACGCCGGAGGGTGGCGCGCCGTTGAGCCTGTCGGCAGTGCACCTGCTTAGGAGGAACGGACCTCGGCGCGGCGACACTCTGCTTTTTCGGCACGGCGGTTGCTGGCTGAATCGGGCGCGGTTGAGCCTGATTGGCAGAGCACCTGCTTAGGAGGCAGAGGAACACCTTGCCCTG
>SCVQ01000174.1 GCA_004296865.1 Nitrospirota bacterium | reverse complement strand
ATCTCGGCTTGACCGTTAAAAACATTCGCAGGGGGACAAACGCCTCCGCGTTCGTGACTCGCCCTTGAATCCCCCGAAAATGCGACGAGGCGCGGATGATATCCACGATGGTCAGCTTTTCGATATTTGTTTTCTCGATCTGGGAGCGATGGGCACAGAGCACCTCGATTTTCTCTTCCAACACCTTGTCGATGTCCACGAAGACCGTGGGAGAGAAATTTTGTGTCGTGGGCCCCTCATAGAATAGGACGTTTCTAGTGTAGCGAGCCGCGGTCACCGTGCAGGTTGCAAGATTGCGGTGATCCTGGTGAGTATCGTCAGGGTAATGCACGAAGATCACCTGGGGGTCCACCTCGCGGACCACCTGTTCGATCCGTTTGATCAACCCTCTGTCTACGGAAATTTCCGTGTCGCGGAAGCCGCCCCAGTAAACCTTCTCCACTCCGATCAGCTTGGACGCCTGTTCTTGTTCCTGCCTGCGGACGCTGCTTTCTCCCCCCTCCTCCCCTTCCGTCAGCACCATCAGGAAGACCTGGTGGCCACCACGCGTATACTTGATGAGCGCGCCCCCGCAGCCGGCTTCGATGTCATCCGGATGGGCACCCAAAGCCAGCACACGGATCCGACGCGAATCCTCGCTCATCGCCGCCTCCATACCAACCTCCGGGTGAACCGCCATACCAAGCTTCGCTTGAGCCGCTGCGTTCGATCAAATCGCAGCGGATAGTTACTTTGCTGCCAGTGTTTTCCCCCATCCAATGCGGGCGGAGAGGTTTTTTGCCTTATGCGATTCTCTCGTACCTCGTATCTCGCGAAGCCTACCTCGCCCTCTGTTTCAGCCGCTTCACGCTTCACGGGATTGTTGCCGCGCACATCGCAGGAGCCGAAGAGCATCATCGCCGCACGTGAAGAGCAAGTCAATGGCTGCCATGCCCGGAACAAATGGCTCATAGCACTGGACATAGGTCGGATGTCGAAAGTCTTGGATCTCCAGCACGAGTCCGGAAGCCTCAAACCGAGGCACATCCATATATCCGGGAGCGCCGGCACCGGCCAGATAATGCGTCGCGCCGACCGTCCGGCAAATGTCGATCAGGCGGTCAGTGGGCTCTTCCCGTAACACCATGTCCGAAGCCAATCTCAACGGGGTCTTGATCCCGAATGAGTCCAACAGCCATTCGAGCACAGCCAGATTGAGGGCTGTCAAGCCCCGCCAGGGGCGCTGATAGATGGGTCTGAGCCCTTCCAGAAAGCGGTCGCGATGGGCGGCTCGACTGTAATGCATTTCCAGCGCATGCAGGTGCTTGTTTGGCCAGTCCGACGCCTGGTTGATGAGCACCTCGTTCAGGCGTTGTCCCAACCGGTGCAACACGGGTACCGTCAGCCACTGCCACCCCTGAGCCGTCCTGATCCGGTTGCGGTTCTGCCACTCGTTCTTCTTGAACTGCACGTTGTCCAGTATCACAAAAAGATCGGCCCGATCAATTTTATCCAGGTATCCGAGCCAGGGCAAAAACTGAGGCTGGTGAATGGCAATCCGCATGTCTCCGTTCCAGTTGTCAGCTCTCAGCCGTCATCTGTAAGCTGGAGCGATCCTTTCCACTTCCCATGCCCCTCGGCTAAGAACCGATCGTTGGTTGCTGACGGCGGTCAGATTCTGCAGGAACGGGCCCGACGAAAATAGGATTACTCAGAATGTCACCGTCACCCTCGATAACCACACGGTAGAAATTCCATGTTTCCGGTGACACCGTGGCATCCACAAACTGTTGTTCGAAAGGGGTCATCCCGGCAACCTTGGATACGACCTGCCCGGAACGGATGATCGTCACGGAAATAGGATGGGGGCCCTTGTCGGTCGCTGTGACGGAGAGCCGGACGGTCACGTCACGAGTCCCCGTTTGATCGAGGGCCTCTCCGGACAGTGCTATGCGCTGCCCACCATTACATTCGACTCGGAATGTGTCGAGCCGGAGCTTTTGTCCGGCCGCATAAAAGCGGCCATTGCGCATGGCCTCTATAATTCCACCTGTCGTCTGATTCCTCACCCAAAAGACAGTCAGAACCTGGTCCAACTCGATTCCCGCCGAGCCAGGTGTGTGAAACGCAATTTCGCCGAAGGCAAAGGGAGGCGCGCTCCGTTGCCTGGCCAGGTATTGCCCCAGCACCTGATCCCAGATTCCACCCGGTTGAGTGACCGTTCGCGGCTGCTGATACAGACCGCCGAATCCCGTGTAGCCGGTGGTTTGCACCAGGGCCTCTGGATAAGGGTCGGTTTTGACGGTCACATCTCCCAACGGACCATAGGAGTACCGGGTAAAGTCCGGCGCTTCCGGCATGGACCAGATCGTCACGCCCCCCCTCGTTGTGACAGCCTCGATAAAGGCCTGGTAAGGCCGATAGCCGAGTTCCGCGTCATAGGCATTGAACATCGGCTGTCCAAGAGGCCAGACATTGAGCAACAACAGCCCTCCAGCCCCTGCCAAAACCGCCGCAGAACCCCGATGGCGCCTCGTCTCCCGATAGGCCGTCACCCC
>SCVQ01000173.1 GCA_004296865.1 Nitrospirota bacterium | reverse complement strand
TCGCGGCACGGCGACAGCGGCCTTGATCCTCAATCCCACCAAGGTCGGCGAAGTCCGCGCCGTGGCCACAGCCGGCGAGCGGATGCCGCACAAGTCCACCTACTTTTTCCCGAAGCCGCTCACCGGGTTGGTGATGAACGTCATGGAAGACTAACGCAACCTCCTCGCCGCCTTGGACCAATACCGGAGCGGACCGCCCATGTCCTCTCATCGGAACACTCCCGATCATGCCGTAACCGCGGCACTCGCCTTTCCAACGCACAATGCCGGCCGGCTCTGTGAAGCCAGCCCGCCATATACGGAACGGGCATGGAGGGACAGACCATGAAGGCCAAAATCCTTGTGGTTGACGATGACCCGGATATTGCCACGGTTCTCCGGGACCGGCTGGAATCGACCGGCTATGAGACCGTCGTCGCCGGCGACGGGATTCGCGCGATCGAAGCCGTCGAGCGGGACACGCCCAACCTCATGCTGCTGGATATGGAAATGCCGAGGCTCTCCGGGCTGGACGTGCTCAAGCAACTGGCGCAAGGACGGCAAAACGGACGCGAGGGCTTCGATGTACCGGTCATCGTGATGACCGCCCATGGGACCATCGACCGGGCGGTGGACGCCATGAAGGAAGGGGCCTACGATTTTCTCACCAAACCGATCGATGTGGATCACCTGGCCATCGTGATCCGAAAAGCGTTCGAGCGGGAGGTCCTCAAACGACAAGTGGCCTACCTCCGGACCGAAGTCGAGACGCGCTACGCGACCATCGTCGGCGCCAGCCCGCAGATGACGGCCGTCGTCACGCTGGCCAAGCGGGCGGCGGAGTCGGATGCGAGCGTGCTCCTCTTGGGAGAGAGCGGGACGGGCAAGGAACTCTTTGCGCGCTCCATCCACCAGTGGAGCCCGCGGCGGGGCATGCCCTTCGTGGTGATCAACTGCGTGGCGCTCTCCGAGACCTTGCTCGAAAACGAGCTGTTCGGACATGAGAAGGGCGCCTACACCGGCGCCGATCGCCAGGAGAAAGGCAAGATCGAAACGGCGGACGGCGGCACGGTCTTCTTGGACGAAATCGGCGACATGCCGCTGCCGCTCCAGTCCAAGCTCCTGCGCGTGTTGCAGGACCGCGAGTTTCACCGGGTCGGAGGCACACGCCTGGTCCGGGTCAACATTCGCGTCATCGCCGCCACCAACAAGGACCTGAAGGAAGCCGTCAAGGCCGGCCGCTTCCGGGAGGATCTGTTCTTCCGCCTCAACGTGATCGGAGTGACCCTGCCGCCGCTCCGCGACCGCGCCTCGGATCTACCCCAACTGGCGGAGTTTTTCTTGAAGCGCTATGCGCAGGATGCCAAGCGACTGCAGATGACGCTGACCGCGGAAGCCCTGGCCGCGATCGGCCGGTACCACTGGCCGGGGAACATTCGCGAGTTGGAGAATGCGATCGCCCGTGCGGTGGTGTTGAGCCCCGGCGATGCGATCGGCCCCGAGCAGCTCGCGCTCTCAACCGCCGGCGGACTCTCCGCCTCGGCAACGGACTCTGCAGTTTCGTATCAGGACCTGCCCTATCACGAATCCATGGAAGAGCACAGCCGCATGATCATCCTGCGGGCCCTGCGTCGCGCGCAGGGGAGCCAGACCAAGGCAGCCGAACTGTTGCAACTCCAGCGGACCTACCTGGCGCGGCTGATCCGGCAGAAGGGTATCTCCGGCTCCAAGCCGCCCGCAAGTTGATTTCCGCCCGCTTGCCTTATCTGGTACGATAGCGTTCAGCATTTAGCCGTCAGTTTTCAGCTTGAAGGTCCGGAGCTGAGAGCTGATCGCTGAAGGCTTTTTTCGGAGCTCATCATGGCCATTGACCCTGTCTGCGGTATGACCGTGGACGAGCAAAAGGCGCCGGCCAAGACGGTCCATAAGGACGTCGTCTACTACTTCTGCGCGCCGGGCTGCAAAAGGACCTTCGAGGCTGATCCGGACAGCATTTTACAACGCGGCCCGCGCGGCATGGCGCACAGCCAACCGGTACAACTGGTGACGCTTACACCAAGACGTCCCAAGCCGGAGGCAGCTCCGGCTTCCGGCCATCAGCCAGCAGCCAGCAGCGATCGGCAAGCGGCCGCCAAGGCGGCCACTCAGACCCTCACGATCCCGATCGAAGGCATGTCCTGCGCGTCCTGCGTCGCCAAAATCGAACAGGGCCTGAATGACATGCCCGGCGTCTCCAGCGCCTCGGTCAACCTGGCTACGGAACAAGCCACGGTTGAATACCTGCCCAAAGTCACAGGCCCGGCCGCCGTCCAGGAGACCATCCGCAACCTCGGCTACCAGCCGGTTCTGGCAGCCGGCCCGGCCGCAACCGAGATCGACACCGCTGCGAAAGACGCCCTCAAGCAGGCACACGACCGCGCACTCCGGTTGAAATTCTGGGTCGCCGCAGCCTTGACCCTGCCGGTGATGGTCCTGGGCATGGGGGAACACCTGGGAATCCCTCTGACCCGACGCGCCTCGTTCTGGCTGCAACTGCTCCTGGCCACCCCCATCCAATTTTGGGCCGGCTGGCAGTTCTACCGAGGGGCCCTCGCGATGGCCCGCCACAGGACCACCGACATGAACACCTTGATCGCGGTGGGGACCTCGGCAGCCTACTTCTATAGCGTCGCGGCCACGCTGGCCCCGACGTTCTTTGCCGCAGGCGGCCTGACGCCAGCGGTCTATTTCGACACGTCGGCCGCGATCATTACCTTGATTCTGTTTGGACGCCTCATGGAAGCTCGGGCCAAGGGCCGCGCCTCGGAGGCGATCAGGAAGCTGGCCGGCCTCCAGCCCAAACAGGCGCGGGTCATGAGAGGAGATCGCGAACTCGACGTGCCGGTCCAGGCGGTGCAACTCGGCGATCTGGTCATCGTGCGCCCCGGCGAAAAGGTGCCGGTGGATGGTATTGTCCGCCACGGCACGTCGGCCCTGGACGAATCCATGATCACCGGCGAAAGTCTGCCGGTGGACAAGCAGCCCGGCGACCTCGTCATCGGCGCCACTCTGAACCGGACCGGCAGCCTGCGCATCGAAGCCACCAGGGTCGGCCGCGACACGGCGCTGGCCAGGATCATCCGCATCGTCGAGGAGGCGCAGGCCGCCAAGCCGCCGCTGGCCAAGCTCGCCGACCGCATCGCCTCGTATTTTGTGCCGGCCGTCATCGGTATCGCGGCGCTCACGTTTGCGTTGTGGCTTTTGTTTGGCCCGCCCCCGGCGCTGACGCATGCGCTGCTGAATTTCGTCGCGGTCTTGATCATCGCCTGCCCCTGCGCGTTGGGCTTGGCGACTCCCACGTCGATCATGGTCGGCATCGGGAAGGGCGCGGAATACGGGGTCTTGCTCCGGGGTGGCGACGCCCTCGAACGCGCCCACCAACTCACCACCGTCGTGCTGGACAAGACGGGTACCCTGACGAAGGGCGAGCCGTCCGTGAGAACGGTGCTCCCGCTCGCCGAGGGCTGGACCGTCGAGCGGATCGTCACCCTTGCCGCGTCGGCGGAACGAGGCTCGGAACATCCGGTCGG
>SCVQ01000172.1 GCA_004296865.1 Nitrospirota bacterium | reverse complement strand
CGTACCTGCCGCTCCGCCTCGGCTTCAGCCTTGGCAGCAGACACAATCGCCTGCGCAGTGAGCATGGGATGAAGGCGGAGCGCCACATAACGCCGCATCAGTGCTTCTCGGTCCGCCTCATGACCGGCTTCACTCTTCCCAAACTCCATCAATCGCCGACGGATACCCTCCGCCCCCTCTCGCTCCGCAACGACAAGCCAGGACTCGGCGCCGCCGGTCAGTCTTGGATAGGTCTGGTCCAAATAGGCTTCGTATTCTGCGTAGCCGGACAGCACGCCGGTTTGGATCAGCTGCGTCGAGGTCAGCGTCAAATCGAGCGCCATGAAATGGACGGCGCGACGGAGCGCCCGGCGCCCCTCCGTTTCGAGGAGCCAACTCCGCTGCGTTGACGCCTGGCCCAGCACACGTTGGACTGCGGTTGCCTCCTCCGACTCGACAGCTTCTTGCAGGCTCATGGCCAGGTGCCAGGCGGCTAATTCAGTGGTCAGCCTGACGGCTTGCTTCGTCAATTCAGCCGTGCTTGCCTGGTCGAGCGATGAGGAGGGCGACGCCTTGCTGCCCGATAGCTTCTGCAACGAGGACTGTTTGCTCATGAGGACTGCTGCACTGTCCTTGAGTCCCAGGGCCGGGCCGAGAGTTGAAGAGAACAGCGTCAGGGCATCGGCATCAGAGGCGAGGGAAGACAGTAAAGGAGGTCGCGCATGCAAGACGGCCATGAAGTCGGGTTGATCGGTCCGGTTGCCGGGGGGATCTGAAGAGGCCGGGGATGGGAGCAAAGCTGC
Organism: Nitrospirota bacterium; assembly: GCA_004296865.1. GTDB lineage: Bacteria > Nitrospirota > Nitrospiria > Nitrospirales > Nitrospiraceae > SCVQ01. The sequence goes on along the minus strand of SCVQ01000172.1, from coordinate 1,610 downwards.
CCCGACTAGGAGAGCGGAGTAGAAACAAGCTGTCCAGGAGGGTTTTATGCCGGTCATTGAGCCACGCCCAACTGAAGTGCCGGCCTGAAGTTCAGGCGATGTCTCTTGCCAGGCAGCGGCATTTTAATTGCCAGCAATTGACTTAGTGAATGACCAATAAAACAGTGCCTTACTTGGCATCTTTAAAGCATCCCAAGAGGAATTCAATCGTGGCCTTAAAGGCTTGTTCTGCCTCATCCTGCCGATAGGAGTCTGGGCGGGTTTCGTTGCAGAAGGCCGGAGGTGCATGGTCGTAGGTACGGATTTCGACGCGCTTCCCATGCTCCTTTGCGGCTCGACTGACTTGTTCGATCTGCTCGTCGGTCACTGACGTGTCTGCGCCGGCCCGGTGATAGAGCAAGGGGCAGTAGAGGTCCTTGAGGAGACCGGCGGAACCAGGCAAGGCACTGTAAAAGGCCACGGCTGCCCGCAAGCGCTTTCGCTGACAGGCGAACTTCATGGCCAGCGCGCCGCCCATCCCCAATCCGATGACGCCGTGGATGTTGCGTTTGACGTGGTCTCGTGTATTGAGGAACTCACAACAGGAATTGATGTCTTGCAGCAGATCCTGTTCTTTGATACGGGCTTCGAGGGCCGCGGCGACCCCGGCATTGGCGGTCACCATGCCGCCCTGCCTCGCATAGAGATTCGGCACGAGGACTACGAACCCTTCACCGGCCAGCCGGGAGGCCAGATCCTTAACCTGGGAGTTGAGCCCCCAGGATTCGTGCAGCAGGACGAGGCCTGGATAGGTGCCCGCGCTTTGTGGCCAGAACATGAGCCCTTCGACTTGCGCCTCTTTCGGGATGCGCGTCTTGGCGTAGGGATCGACCGAGGAATCCGTGGCGGACGGAATCGGAGCCCCGCTCGGGAAACGCACTGAGCCGGTGCCGATGTGTTCCTTTGTGAACGGGACCGTCCGATCAGTCATGAGTTCTCCTTAACTGTCTTGGAATGTTGCGGCAGGACCGCGGTTTGTCCCGGCAGGGATCGTCGCTGATTCGGACCAGGTAACTATAGCGACGGCCGCGTAAGCTTGTCAATGAGCGCAGGGGACCAGGGCCGCACAGCCGATTGACCGAACCACTCTGCGCCGATAGAATGCCGCGGTTCACGATTGTGATGGAGGAGACCGTGGCGACACCGATGGGGATCGGGCTGATCGGGCTTGGACGCCATGGAATGCGCTATGCCAAGCATCTCCTGGAGCCGATGCCGGGGGCGCGGCTGGTCGCGGTCTGCCGTCGCGATGCGGCCCTGGGCCGCGCATTCGCCGCAGAACATAGTCTTGGGTTTTATCAGGACTATCGGGACCTGATCGCCGACCCGGCCGTGCAGGCGGTGATCGTCGTGACGCCGCCGTCTCTGACAAAGCCGATTTGCCTGGAAGCGGTCCGGGCCGGCAAGCCCCTGTTGATCGAAAAACCCCTGGCGACCAATGGCCCCGAGGCCCATGCCATGGTGCGCGCAGCCGAATCAGCCGGCGTCCCGCTGATGACCGCGCAGACGCTCCGCTTCGATCCGGCGGTGGCGGCGCTCAAGGCGGAACTGGCTCTGGTCGAACCGCGGCG
>SCVQ01000171.1 GCA_004296865.1 Nitrospirota bacterium | reverse complement strand
CTGGAAGTCTTTGGGCATCTGAGCTTCCTCCAGAATCGTGAAATAGGGGACCTGCTTGAGGTGCCACCGCAATACCATCGGTAGACTATAGTATTGGAGCGCATACAGGTAATACGTGTGGTTCGGTCCGAAGCCGGCGAGGATCCGATCGAGGCTGGCCTGGACCTCCCGGCTCGTGGGCGCCGGCGAGACGGATATGTCGGCCGCGGCCGTCACGCCCAGCTTCCGCTCCAAGTACGGCTTGAACATGAACGCGTTGAAGACCTGCAGGGGGAGCATGACGGCCAGCAGGAGCAGCACCCCGTACCATTTGACCGAGCCCCCCCCGGGCCGGACGCGCGCCGCCAGGAACAGACCGAGAAGAAACAACGGCAAGCAATTATTCACCACGTGCAGGGAATCAGGCACCCCGAAGGCCATGCGTTGCATCATAATCGCCAGCGTCGCCAGCGCCAGGACCAGAGCCGTAGCCGACGCGCCAAGCCTGCCCCTCGCCGACGCCAGCGTCGCCCCCAGCACAAGCACACTTGCGGCCATAACGGCAAGAATCGGGAGGTTAAAATAGATCGGGCGATTGCCGGCTCCCCCTACCTGGTTCACCATCGGCTTGACGAACGCCGTGAGCGCCTGGAACGAAGAATCCATCAGATAGAAGGAAGCAATCAGCCCGCTCAGGGCCAGGAGGCAGACGAGCAAGGCACGTCCGAGCGTGAGGCCTGCTTTTGTCAAATCCCATCCGTACTCGTAGCCTCCAGCCGAGGGAACGCCGCTCCGGATGTTGGCCCTCCTCACCTCCAATCCCAGCAACGGAAGCCGGTCTGCCAGAAGGGGTAGCCCGATCCTGAGCGCTGCAAGGAGCAGACCAGCCAGTGCGGCCAGGATGCCCATTTCAGACGAATAGACGAGCGTGCAGAACAAGAGGCCCGCCGCGCCTGCCAAGCGACCAACCGTTGGGCGTTCCAAGTATAGCCAAAGCCCGATTACAGCTGCCGCCGGGAGTAACCCACGTACGAAAACGTAATTGAGCCCGAGCGTATGGTTGAAGAATCCGAGGGAACACAGGATAAAAACGCCGTCAGCTCTGGAATCCCCGACCGAGAGCTTCACCGCCAGGTACAGCAAGTACAGCCCGGCCAGATACATCGCTGCGTAGTAGACAGCATAGGCAGTCGTGACGCTCAGCACGCGACTGAGCCAGTATGGAGGATAGAGCATGGCCGGCCCATAGAAAAAGTTGATATCGCGGTAGGGAACGGCTCCGTCGACCATCCTGGCCAGGACCTGTTGAAAATACATAGCATCCCCAAAAACAAAGTAGCCCTTGACCAGGTACAGGCCCGCGAACAGCGCGAGGTGTCCCGCCATGACGACAAGCACGACACGGGAGGGACCATAGCGAATCCTCGGCAGAGTCAGATCCAGATCCATCCGACCGGCCAGCAGCAGCCTCGCCGCAGCCAGGCCGGCAACCGCCAGTAGCACGAGATAGATCGCATAGGCAGCGGTGTTGTTGTACCCCGCGATAGCCGAGGCGCTGACCACCCCTTGAGGCGGCGCAATCCGAAAGGGGACCACGAAGACCCCCATCGCAAGCGCCAAGCAGGCGAGGCAAAAGGCGATCAGCGTCGCGTTGGTCATGTGTGGCGGCCCGCCAACCGATGACGCTCCCGCCCACGCACACGCGGAGGGGCGATCGGACGCAACAGGAGCATGAGAAGGCCGCTGTTCCATGACTCTCTCTCCGTTACTTCTTGTCGATTCCATACTCCGGACACTGCCTCAGGAAGCCTCTCTCGGCGCGAGGGCAACCAGTGCGCCGTCTTCGCCGACGACTTCATAGGAGGACTTTAGAAACTCCAGCAGGGGTGCTCTGAGCCGGCCGTTCGCCATCACGGTCTGGACAAATCCACTCGATCCAGGAGACGGCACGGCGAGCAATTCCAGAAGTCTGCCCTTGAGATCATCCACCGGAACAGGTCCTAATGGCTGCAGGGTCCGGCGATGGCTAATCACGATCGCCCTGGCCTGCTGCAACTCGG
>SCVQ01000170.1 GCA_004296865.1 Nitrospirota bacterium | reverse complement strand
CGCGATAGCTCTTGTCTCCACCGAGATGGTAACCCACGGTAAGGCCCAGGAAGACCTTGAATTGCTCGTCTAGTCCAGACCTGTGCATGTTACACCCAGTACAAGCCGGCACGGTGACTAAATCACCAGGGCGGGGTTCAGGGAAAATACATCTAGGAGGGACGTGATCCCTCGAACATGCCTTCTCCCGTCCGCAAATCACGCATGTATCTGAGATTGGTGCTTTCATCTCTTTGCATTGAACTGTCTGCTAAGTGAGCTGTAACAGGGACCCTAGTGCGGGCAGTATCTTTCTATAAAATGCGGCTGACGGCCCCTTCGCGCCATCAGCCGCTTCCATTTTTCTTCCGATGTGCGCGGGGCTGGAAGGGGTGGCCGGTGAGGCTACGCGACATGGTGGGCGTGGCCTGTTGCAAGCCGAACCAGTGCTGAGCGCCGTTCCGGTGGTCCGATAAGGCGCGATGCCAACGGTACGACATCGCAAGCCGTCCTTCATCAGCGCATCATGGCGCTGCTGAGCCCGGCTACCACTTCGTCAGCCCACCTCCGACTTACCCGCCGTCAGCCGCTCTGCCCACCCGTCGCCACCCGCCTCCGAGTCCCGCTTCCTTCAACACCTGCAGGGCCCAGGGCGCGCTTCCATCAGAGCTGCTCCTCAGCCCAGCGACGGACACTGTTCACAACGTTGCGTGCTTGCGCACGATCAAGCGGTTCGGTCGCCATCAAGTCATATCGCAGTTCGACTGCGAATGGACCCAAGGCGTCAATTCCTTCACGTGCGGGAGGACTTGGCAGATTATTCCGAGTCAGCAGGTCGAGGAGAACTTGCAGATCGTGAGTCTTGCGAACTTCGATACGATGCTTCGCCAATACCGCCTTGAGACACTTCTCGACGGCTTGCTGGGCGTGAAACCCTACAATTTCGTCGTCTATTTCTGGGTCATCCGACAGCTTGCGAAACGCTCTGATGTCGCGGTCGGCCAGAGCAAGAAACAGTCGAGCCAACTCCTCAGGCCGCTTCATACAGGACCTTGCCATCTTTCAGAGCCCAGTACAGGGCCGTCCCGGGCAGGTGCCCCCAGTCGGCCACCTCCTCCTCCGAGTACACGAGAACATCCACGGGGAGGCCGACCGATCCAATGGCTTTCCGCAAGCGGACCATTTCCTTGCGCTTGGATGCCACCTCGCGTTCGATCACGAGCAGGTCCAAGTCGGATTCCGAGGTGGCCTTTCCCTCGGCGTAGGAACCGAACAAAATAACTTTCCTCGGATTGGCCGCAGCCACCAGCCGCTGCACCGCCGTTTCAATGGCCTCATGAGCCGTCATAGCGCCACACTCTCAACGAACAGCTTTACGCCCCGTTCCATTCACTGGCCGACCAAGCCAGCGTCAATGGTAGCACTACTGATTCGCAAAGTCATGCCGGATGCGGGATCGCAACTCGGTGGCCGCACAGCCATCAGCCCATACCCACTTCCGTATATGCCCCCAGCCGCTCCCGCCCCCCGTCAGCCAATGCCCGCTTCTTTCAGCACCTGTCCCGTATACGACTTCGCCACCTTCGCCACCGATGCCGGCGGCCCCTCCGCCACAATCTCCCCGCCCCGGTCCCCGCCTTCGGGCCCCAGATCGATGAGCCAGTCGGCATTCTTGATCACGTCCAGATTGTGCTCGATGACCACGATGGTATTGCCCGCTTCAACGAGACGGTTCAGGACATCCAACAGCCGCTGGATATCCGCAAAATGCAAGCCGGTCGTCGGCTCGTCCAAAATATAGAGAGTCCGCCCGGTGGCGCGTTTAGACAGTTCCCGCGAGAGCTTCACCCGCTGAGCCTCCCCACCGGACAGCGTCGTGGCCGACTGGCCCAGCTTGATGTAGTGCAGCCCCACGTCGTGCAAGGTCTGAAGCTTGGCCTTGATGAAGGGGATCGCCTCGAAAAATTCCAGCGCCTCGTCCACGGTCATGCCCAGAATATCCGCGATGCTGCGCCCTTTGTACTGGATCTCCAACGTCTCGCGGTTGTACCGCTGGCCCTTGCAGACCTCGCAGGTCACATAGATGTCCGGCAGGAAGTGCATCTCGATCTTGATCAGTCCGTCGCCTTGGCAGGCCTCGCACCGCCCCCCCTTCACGTTGAAGCTGTAGCGGCCAGGCTTGTACCCGCGCACCCGCGACTCCGGCAATTTGGTGAAGAGGTCGCGGATGAAGGTGAAGAGGCCTGTGTAGGTCGCCGGGTTCGATCGCGGCGTCCGCCCGATCGGCGATTGGTCGATGTCGATGACCTTGTCCAGCGCCTCGACGCCGGTCAGCGTCTTGCACCCGTCGATCTTGGGCTTCTTCTGGTAGAGCAATTGGGAGAGCGAGTGGAACAGGACCTCCAGCACCAACGTGCTCTTGCCCGATCCGGATACGCCGGTCACGCAGGTCAGCAGCCCGAGCGGAATGCGGACGGTGATATTTTTTAAATTGTGTTTCCCTGCGCCGACGACGGCTAGATGCCCCTTGGGCTTGCGGGTGCGGGCAGGCAGCGTAACGGCCGTCTCGCCCCTGAGGTACTGGCCGGTCAGCGAAGCGGGAACAGCCATGACCTCGGCCGGCGTGCCTTGGGCGATGACGCGTCCCCCATGGACGCCGGCGCCCGGCCCCAGGTCCAGGAGATGATCCGCGGCCAGCATCGTCTCGGCGTCATGTTCCACCACCACGACCGTGTTGCCCAAGTCGCGCAACCGAAGCAAAGTCTGGAGCAGCCGCCGGTTGTCCCGCTGGTGCAGTCCGATCGAGGGTTCATCCAGAATGTAGAGGACGCCCACCAGCCCGGACCCGATTTGGGTCGCCAGGCGGATGCGCTGCCCTTCCCCGCCGGAGAGCGTCGCCGCGGGCCGGTCCAGCGTCAGATAGTCCAGCCCCACATTGACCAGGAAGCCCAGTCGTTCGCGCAGCTCCTTCAGAATGCGTTGCGCGATGAAGGCTTCTCGTTCGGTCAACGTGAGCGAATCGCAATAGTCGGCCGCCGCGCGCACCGACAGTTGCGTGACCTCTGCAATCGAACGCTGCCCGACTTTCACCGAGAGACTCTCAGGCTTGAGCCGCGCGCCCTTACAGACGGGGCAGTGGTCCAGCAGCGTGAAATCTTCCTCCATTTCACCTTGCGAACAGCCCGGCGTGACCGCATAGCCGATCCCGTCGCAGGCCGGACAGGCGCCATGAGGGCTGTTGAAGGAAAAGATGCGGGGGGTGATCTCCGGATAACTGACGCCGCACCGGATACAGGCCAGTTTTTCGCTGTAGAGCAGGGTCTTGTCGTCGGCCAGGATGCCGACCAAGCCCTCGGCCAGTTTCAGCGAGGTCTCCACCGAGTCGGCTAGGCGTTTGGCCAGCGCGTCGCCCGGCCCGCCCGGCTTCATGACCAATCGGTCCACGACGATCTCAATCGTATGTTTTTTCTGCTTGTCTAAGGCGATGTCCTCGGCCAAATCGACCATCCGGCCGTCGATCCGAGCTCGGACATAGCCGGCCCGCCGCATGTCGAGCAGTTCCTTCCGATACTCGCCCTTCCGTCCGCGCACGATCGGGGCCAGCACCTGAAACTTGGCGCCCTCCGGCAAGGTCCGGATCGCATCCACCATCTGCTGGACCGTCTGGGCCGTGATCTCCTCGCCGCAGGTGAAACAGAAGGGCCGGCCGATCCGGGCAAACAACAACCGGAGATAGTCGTAGATTTCCGTGACCGTCCCGACGGTGGAGCGGGGATTGTGGCTGGTGCTCTTCTGTTCGATGGAGATGGCCGGCGAAAGCCCTTCGATGGAGTCCACGTCGGGCTTGCCCATCTGCTCCAGGAACTGGCGGGCGTAGGCGGAGAGGGACTCGACGTAGCGGCGCTGCCCCTCGGCGTAGATCGTATCGAAGGCAAGCGACGACTTGCCGGACCCGCTCAAGCCGGTGATCACCACCAACTGATCGCGCGGGATTGCGACATCCAGATTTTTGAGATTATGTTCGCGAGCGCCGCGAATGACGATCGAACCGGACATTGAAACCTCTCGGCGACAGAATTATAACATAGGGGTTGCGGCTCAGATCGCCCCAACTGGCATATCCCTTGCTTTCTATCACCCACATTAGCATCAGCCTTCGCGCAACCACTCCAACGAGAAACGGAGAAAGGAAGGGAGAACGATGCTCGATCTGGAACGGCGGAGCGCTCCGCGCATTGAGCTACAGGCTGACGCCAAGCTGGCCTTGAACGGAGACACCTGGAACGGCAAGGCCCTCAACGCCAGCCTCGAGGGACTGTACATGGTCTTCCCTGCCACAGTCCCTGTGACCAGCAACCAGCCGATCCAGCTAGGCCTGGTGAGCGAGGTGGGCGTCCTGGAGATCAACGGCAGAGTGCTGGGCCTCCGTGAAGCCGCGGGTTCGTCGACGAATCAGCCCGGGGTGCCTCCGCTTGGTATCGCGGTCAAGTATGCGCCTCTCGGAACCATTGAACGGCAGATTCTGGAGTCAATCCTTGATGGAGCGCGCGAACATGCCCTACCCATCAGTTTTATGGGCCTGTTGATCCCCCAAGAGACCGGCGACCTCCTGCTCGAAGTGAACGCCCCGGGGGGCAGCGCGACCGATCTCGCGCCGATCTATCCCTCGTCTTCGCCCTCGCCCCCCGAGGCGGAAGACGCGGCTCCGCCGGAACGCCGGCTGACATCCCGTGGCAAACTGTCGATCCCCATTCTGATTGAACATCAGCATCCATCTTCACCATCATTGAATCTCACAGCCCAGACGGTCGATCTCAGCCTCGGAGGAATGAGTCTCCGCTTGGAAACGCGGCCTGATTTACTTGCCGGGCCCTTGGTGCTCCGACTCTCGTTGCCTCACAATCCTGCCGGCCGCCTCCCTCAGGCATCGATACCCAACGCATCGCTCCCCGCCGGCGCAGAAGACGCCATGGAAAGTACTCTGACGGCAGAGGTCGTCTGGAAAATGGTGGATCCTGAGCCGGCTGAGGAGAGGACGCAAGCCTGCCTGTCGAGAACATTCCGCGTCGGGCTACGGCTTACCTATCTCAATGACGCAATCCGGCTCAAAATCGCGGGCCTGGTTGCGCAGCTCCTGACCGCACCGGAACAGATCGAGCAGGACGGCACGAGCCGAACTTTGGTCAGCGAATCGCTCGATTGCCGGAATCCGCTGGATCAGCGGATCGCACTGTACTACGACCATCGCCGGGACGAGCTCCCCCCAGGCACCCCGGTCATTATCATCTCGCCAGGGTACGGAGAGACAAAAAAAGAGCATGTCGCGCTGGCCTACTATCTCGCCGCCAACGGATTCCACGTCCTCCGCTATGACCATTCGAACCACGTCGGGGAAAGCGACGGCGAGATTCAACACTCGACCCTGAGCAGCATGAGACAGGACCTCACCGCCATGCTCGACTTTGCGGAGCAGACCTGGCCCGCCAGTCCCTTGGCTGTCATCACCACGAGCCTAGCTGGCCGCGTCGCGCTGAAGGCCGTCAGCCAAGAGCATCGCGTGAAGCTGCTGGTCCTGCTAACCGGCGTCGTGGATGTTCAGGCTACCCTCCTCGCCGTCCATCAAGAAGACCTCATCGGCGACCACGTGCACGGCATCAGGCGCGGCGTGATCAACATGCTGGGGTTCAACATTGACGCCGATGGCTGGTTGGCAGACGCCGTCAAGGCCGGCTACGCCGATTTGCGAACCACCATCAAAGATGCAGAGCAAGTCACAACGCCGGTCGCTCTATTTTGCGCGGAACATGACGCCTGGGTTGGCCTGGAATCGGTCAAAACAGTGCATGCCGCCTTGCGTTCGGACCGCAAGCACTTGTATGTGATCCCGGAAGCCCTGCACCGCTTGAACGAAAATCCGAGAAAGGCACGGGCGGTCTTTCGTCAGGTCGTAGCCTGCTGTTCGGAGTATTTCGTTGACGCCTCCTCCGTGCAGGAGGTTCGGCAGCCGGCGCAGCGGGAAATCGGCCTCCAGAGCCGGCTGGAGCGGGAGCGGGCACGCGCCCAGAACCAGATGGCGAAGATCGAGAACGTGCAATTCTGGCAGGATTACCTCGAACACTTTCATTACATTGCAAATGTCTCGGATTTCTGGCAACTTCTGGACCATGTCTATCGGTTGCTGGGCACACTGGCAGCCAATGACCGGATTCTCGATGCAGGCTGCGGCAATGGCAATTTCGGCATGTTCCTCATGGTCAACCAAGCCTACAGCCGTCGGCACACGGATCCGAGCACTCCTCTCGCTTTCGGCTATGTGGGCACCGATTTCGTCTTTGACGCGCTGACCCAGGCGCGCAGGAACTTGGCGAACCTTGCCGCCGAGTCGATTGCATCACCGGTGCATCCGATGACCAAGCCAACAACAGCCAGCGCCGCGCTTGCCCTTTCCGACCTGAATCTCCCCCTTCCCTTCATCGACAGCCAGTTCACCTGCGTCGTCAGCAATCTCGTGATCGGCTACCTTCAGGATCCCCTGTTCACCCTTCGCGAGTTGATGCGGGTCCTGTCCCCGAATGGGCGGCTCGTGATCACGAACCTCAAGCCCCAGGCGGACTTGTCCCAAATTTACAGAAACTTCGTGCACTTGACCGAGCAGGAGGAAGAACTAGAGGAAGGGAGAAAACTCTTGCACAACTCGAGCAAGATCAAACAGGGCGAGAGCGACGGCATTTTCCGATTCTTTAACAGGCAGGACCTAGCCACCCTGCTGACCTGCAGCGGAGCCCAACAGCCCCGCATCTATTCCACCTTCGGAAACCAGGCGTTTATTGCGGTTGCGACCAAACCCAGCGCGGCCCAGGTTTCCCATGCTGCACGCGACCACCGACAATTGGAACCCTTCTCCCACGTATGAACTTTTATGCCTTCAGCGCTCTTCTGAACGCGGCGGCTGCCACGACGTTGGGGATCTTCGTCTATTCTCGGGACCCACGAAACCCCAAACACCTGGCCTACGGTCTCTACTGCCTCAGCCTCTCCGTCTGGAGCTATTTTTACTTTGCGTGGCAGATCACGGAATCAAAAGAGCTCGCCCTCCTGTTCGTTCGGCTACTGATGGCGGGCGCCATCATGATCCCTGTCTTTTACCTGTCCCATACGCTTACCCTTCTGGACCGCATCGACACCCATCGACGGCTCCTTCAGGCTGGATATGTCTTCGGTGGTGTCTTCCTGTTCCTCGACTGCACCCCCTATTTCGTTGCCGACCTTCGGACGGAAGCCGGATTCCAGCACTGGCCCAAACCCGGAATCGCTTTTCACTTCTACCTAGTGTGGTTCACGATCTATGTCGTCTATGCGACGTACCTTTGCATTCACTCCTACCAGACCGCCAGGGGCATTCGACGCAATCAGTATCTCTACCTTGCGATCGGTTCCGTGATCGGATACTTGGGGGGCTTCACCAACTTTCCTCTCTGGTACGGCATCCCAATCCCTCCCAACGGAACCGTTCTTATTTCCCTGTACACCGCCATCGTGGCCTACGCGATGGTCCGCTATCGACTATTCGATTTTACCGTGGTTATGCAAAAAGGGCTTGCCTACCTACTGCTCACGTTCTTCATCGCGGCCCCGTCGTTCGTCATCCTGCTGGCGATCCAGCAGGCCTATTTCGGAGAGGCCAGCTATCAATTTTCAACCATCATGCTGGCGCTTTTCGTCTTGGCGATCTCGGCGGCCTATCGGCTGCGGACCAGAGCGCAAGCCGTCGTTGACCGAACCCTGTTTCGGCACCGGCAACACATGTACGAAACGCTGTCGGCGTTTCCCAATGCGCTGGTGACGAACCTGGACCTCAAATCGTTGACCAACACGATCGTCCGCACGCTGGCCGACGTCATCGGAATCGCGTCGGCGTCCCTCTATCTCCTCGACAAGGAGCACGATGCCTACCTCCTCTCCGCCTCACGCGGATTGGGCTCGAACGGCATGCCGGCCGTCCGGTTGAGCGCCCGGGACGGCGTGCCGGCCTGCCTGGCGCGGGCCCAGACGATCCTGGTGAGGGAAGAGCTGGAACAAGCCCCGGCCCAGGATCCGAGCCGATCCCTCGCGGACATCTTGGCAGCCATGGATTCCGACGTGTGCATCCCGTTCGTGAACAAGGACCGCCTGGTCGGCTTCTGCAATCTGGGTCCGCGCAAGGACCGCCGCATGTACGCCGAGGAGGACTTGCGTCTCCTGTCCACGCTGGGTCAAAATGCCGCCATCGCCCTCGACAACGCCATGCTCTATGAAGACCTCAGACGTTCCCAGGCGCTGATGCGCCGCACCGATCGCCTCCGCTCCCTGGAGATCATCGCGGGGGGCTTCGCCCATGAGATCCGGAATCCGCTGACCTCTATCAAGACGTTCATCCAACTCGCGCCCGAGCGCAAAGACGACGAGGAATTCATGGGGACGTTCAGCGCGGTCGTCGCCGAGGATGTGCAGCGGATCGAGCGGCTGATTCAGGAAATCCTGGACTATGCTCGGTACATGGAGCCCCGGTTCGCGGAGGAAGACCTCAACGATATCATCGGCTCGTGCCTGTACTTCATCGAGGTCAAAGCGGACAGCAAGGAAATCGCCATTGAGAAAGACCTGGCCGCGGACCTTCCCCAGGTCCTCGTGGACCGCCAGCAACTCAAACAGGTCCTGCTGAACCTCTTCCTCAACGCCATGGATGCGATGGAAGAAGCGGGAGGACGGCTGACGGTCAAAACGCACCGGCTAACGAAGCCGACCGGCGACGCATGGGTGCAGATCGAAATCACGGACACCGGCGGGGGCATCCCAGCCGATAGCGTGGACCACATTTTCGACCCCTTTTACACCACGAAACACGAGAGCGGGGAACGTGCGGGGACCGGGCTGGGGTTAACGATCGTCCATGAGATCGTCCAGGAGCATCATGGGACCATCGAGGTCGACAGCACGGTCGGGGTCGGCACCACCTTCGTCGTCACCCTGCCCGTGGACCCCGTCTCCCGCGGCTCATCACAAGGACATCGCGCACATGAAACAACGGATCCTCTTGGTCGATGACGAGCCGGGCATTCGCGCGTCCCTGAGAGTGGTGCTGGAGCCCGCCTATGAGGTGTTCGCCGCCTCGAACGGGGCGGAAGGACTGGCGCTGCTTCACCGCGAATCGCCCCACCTGGTGCTCCTCGACATCATCATGCCCGGTGAAGACGGGATGGCCCTGCTTCAGACGATGCGGACCGAAGCTCCAGACGTCCCCGTGATCATGCTGACCGCGACCAAAACGGTCAAGAGTGCGGTGGACGCCATGAAGCTGGGCGCGGCCGACTACATCACGAAGCCGTTCGACGTCGAAGAACTCCGCCTCATCGTCGCCAAAACGCTGGCGGCTCGCGCCCTGGAACAGGAGGTCCAATACCTGCGCGCGCAAGTAGCCCATCGGTACTCGTTTCACAACCTCATCGGGAAGAGCCCGTCTATGCAGGAGGTCTACGCAAAAATCGAGCAGCTCGCGGATGCCCGGACGACCGTGCTGATCACCGGCGAGAGCGGGACGGGAAAGGAGTTGGTCGCGCGGGCCTTGCACTACAACAGCTCGCGGCGGGACCGGCCGTTCATTGCGATCAACTGCGCCGCGCTGCCCGACACCCTCATCGAAAGCGAGCTGTTCGGGCACGAAAAAGGATCGTTCACGGATGCGCGGATGCGCCGAGCCGGCCACTTCGAACTTGCGCACGAGGGCAGCCTTTTCCTCGACGAGATCAGCGAGATCAGCCCAGCCATCCAGGCCAAGCTGCTGCGGGTGCTGCAGGAACGCGAGTTCACCCGGATCGGAGGCACCCAATCGGTCAAAGTGGACGTGCGGATCATTGCGGCGACCAACAAGAACCTGGCCGACCTGCTCCGCCGCGGGGAGTTTCGGGAGGACATGTATTACCGAATCAACGTCGTCTCCATCCACCTCCCCGCCTTGCGCGACCGACGCGAAGACATTCCGCTCCTGGCCCGGCACTTTTTGGTCAAACGGCTCGCGGAAGAACAGCGCCCCCCGCAAGAATTTTCCAAAGAGGCGCTCGAAGTCCTGACGAAGTACCACTGGCCGGGCAATGTCCGGGAGCTCCAGAACGTGATCGAGCAGGCGAGCATCTGGTGCCGTGGGGCCACCATCACCCCGGACAACCTTCCTTCTACCGTTCGAACGGACACCCGCACTCCTTCGCTCCGAGCCGGAGCCCTCTCTGGCCAATTGACACTGGAGAAGGCTGTGATGGAGTTCGAGAAGCAACTCATCCTCGACGCGCTTATGCGGACGGATTTCGTGCAGGTTCACGCAGCCGCTCTCTTAGGGATCAGTCGAAGGATGCTCAAATATCGCATGGATCTGTTGGGCA
>SCVQ01000017.1 GCA_004296865.1 Nitrospirota bacterium | reverse complement strand
GTACCTCCTCCGATGGCTCCATTTACAATACGATTGGGGATCTTCATCTCAAACGCAATGTGCCAACCGAAGCCGTCGACGCCTATCTTCAGGCGGCTCGGGCTTTTCGTACGGGAGGGGCTGCGCTCAAAGCCATTGCCCTCTACAAGAAAATCCTGAAGGTCGATCCGACGCAATGCGAAGCCTACCGGGGACTGGGGGACTTGAATGCCGAACGAGGGCTGATCGGCAACGCCGTCTCCGATTATCTCATTCTGGGCAAGTTGTACCGCAAGGCAGAGAAGGCGCCGGAAGCTCTGGAAGTCTATCGCACGATCGCCACGCTCGATCCCGCCAACATCGAGGCGCAGCAACAACTGGCCGAGTCGGCGTTGAGCCAAGAGGGACCGGGACAGCCTGCCGTTTTTCCGTCCGGATCGTCGGGGCAGGCGGAGTGGACGCGGCAAGACTTCATCAATGAAGCAGTCAAGCACACCATGGCCGAACAATATGCCGAGGCGGAGGGGATGCTCCTCGAGTTGCTTGAGCGGGAGCCGGGGGACCCGGAGGTCTGCCGGAGGCTGGCCTCGCTGCATCTGCGAAGCGGGCAGTACGTCTCAGCCAAGGCCGAATTCCGGTTCCTTGTGGAAGCGGCCGTACGCGCACAAGATTTCGAGCCGGCCCAAGCGATGTGTCTTGAATACCTCAAGGTCGATCCCACCTGCGTGACGCTGATCGAGTTGCTCGGGAGCGTGTATGAACAGACCGGAGACGGTGACGCTGCCGCGGCGCAGTTCGGAAAGGCGATCGAGGCGCTCTTGGAGCAGCCGGATCCGGAGCGGACGACGCTGCCGGCCGAACTCTACGAACGGATCGTCATGCTGGCCCCTGCAAGTCCCTTCGTCAGCCGGTTTGCCCCGGTCTTCCAACCTTCTCTAGCCGCTCAGGAACGCGAGGCCGTCGGGACGACAACGCATGCCGACGCCGGCCTTCCGGTTGCTCCAGGAAGCCCCTCCAGCGAGCTTCCTCGCGAGCGAAGCAGCCAGGGGACAGAGCGAAAGAAGCGGCGCGTTTCCTATCTCTAGGCTTGGACGATCATGGGGCTCCTTGAGTTTTTTAACCTGCGCGAGAACCCCTTCCTGATTACCATCGACAGCCGGTTTTTCTACAACGCCCAGCAACATGCTGAAGCCCTGGTGCGCCTCAAGCACGCGGTCGAGAACATGAAGGGGCTGGCGGTGGTCGTCGGGGACGTCGGGGCGGGCAAGACGACGTTGGCGACGCGGTTGCTGGAAGAACTCGAGCCCGACACGTACGACGCGGCGCTCCTGATCGTCATCCATGCGGGGGTGACGTCGGAATGGATGTTGCGGAAGATGGCCTTGCAATTGGGGATTCCGGCTCCGGGGGAGACCCAAACGGAGTTGCTGACGCAGCTGGCAAGGCGGCTGGAGGAAATCTCCGAGAGCGGGAAGAAGGCCGTGGTGCTGATCGACGAAGCGCAGATGTTGCGCAGCCGGGAATTGATGGAGAATTTCCGCGGCCTGCTGAACATCGAGGTGGGCGGTCGCAAGGCGGTGACCTTCGTGCTCTTCGGTCTTCCGGAGCTCGACGAGGTGTTGGCCCTCGACCAACCGCTGTATCAGCGGGTCGCGATCCGCTATCAACTGACCGAGCTGGATGTGGCTGGGACGGAAGCCTATGTTGGCTATCGGTTGGGCATTGCCGGAGGCCGCGAGGGCACGTTCAGCCCGGATACGGTTCCCGTCATTTGGCGCTACTCGAAAGGCACGCCCCGTCTCATCAATACGCTTTGCGATAACGCCTTGCTGGAAGCCTACCTGAGAAAACAGGAGCGGATCGAGGCGGGCCTGATCCACGAGGTGGCCAGGGACCTCCGACTGGGCTCGTAGGAATTGACGATTGTTGGATTGACGATTGATCCATTTGGCAACATGTCAATGACGCAATGGAACAATCGTCAAGTCTTAGTTGACCCGGTTCGGTGCCGGACGTCCTTCCAGGACCGCCCGGATGTTCTCGATGCACACCATGCCCATGCGTACTCTGGCACTGAGGGTGGCCGAGCCGAGATGCGGCAGCGTGACGACCTGCGTGAGCGATCGGAGGCCGGGGTGCAGGGCCGGCTCCTGCTCGTAGACATCCAGTCCGGCGCCGGCCAGGCGGTGTTCACGAAGGGCGTCCACTAAGGCCGCCTCGTCGATGACCGGGCCGCGGGAGGTATTGATGAGGAATGCGGTCGGACGCATGAGCCGCAGCTCCGCGGCACCGATAAGATGGCGGGTGTCGGGCGTCAGGGGGACGTGGAGGCTGACGAAATCCGATTCGGAGAGGACCTCCTGCAAGGAGAGATGCCGCCACGAGGGAGCCGAGTTCGATGGCGCCGGGGCCTTGCGGCTGCAGTACAGGACCGGCATGCGGAACCCGGCGGCCCGCCGCGCGACTGCGTTGCCGATCCGGCCCATGCCGACGATGCCGAGTGTTTTCTCATAGACGTCTGCGCCCAGCAGTTGCGTCGGCTCCCATCCCGTCCAGGCCCCTTGCTGCACCAGTCCGTGTCCCTCCGGAATGCGGCGGGCCGTGGCCAGCAACAGAGCCCAGGCCAGGTCCGCAGTCGCTTCGGTAAGGACATCGGGCGTGTTAGTGACGACAATCCCCCGCTCTTTTGCAGCGTCCAGATCGATGTTGTTGTACCCGACCGCATAGTTGGCAATCACACGAAGGCGGGGCGCCGCGTGCAAGGCTTCGCGGTCGATCTGCTCCGTCAACGTGCAGATGGCAGCTTCTGCCTCCTCCAGCCCCTTGCGTAAGGATTTCTTTTCCGGTGGGAGGGGGCCTGGTTGGGCGACGAGACGGAACCGTTCCGTGAGCACCGCCATGACGGGGGGAGGAAGAAGCCTGGAGACATAGAGGGCCGGCAAAGACATCGTGGCGCAGCATCTTAGCCGATCCTGGGAAGGGCAACAACCAGCGCGGTTCTCTTGGCTGGTTGCCGTGCATTTGCCCTGCCTTTGGTAGGGCCAGCGCCGTGATCGGTTGCCTTGACTTGATCTATTCCACTTTGTTAGACTGCGCTGCTAAGTGATTGAAAGAAGCAGATTATTTCCTCTGTCATGCTTGCAGGAACTATGAGGGACACAATGAAAAAGTGGTGGTTCAACGAGGGGTTGGTGCCCGACCGTCTTGCGCTTCGAGCCCAGGGCAACCCGGATGAGTGGGGTGCGGGGGAATCGACAGAGCAAGAGGAGCTGCCCCCGGCTCCGGCAAACGTGGCGGCCAAGTCCGGTAATGGCCGGGTGACGATTTCGTGGGACCCGGTTCCGGACGCCATGTACT
>SCVQ01000169.1 GCA_004296865.1 Nitrospirota bacterium | reverse complement strand
GGGATCGAACTGCTCAATGCCAACGTTCAGTTTGCTCGGGAAGATGCAGGACAGCTCGTGCTCCAGAATGAGGCGACCGGCGAACGGACCGAGGTCAAACTGCCGATTGCCTGAGCAGCTTCATTCTTGCCGGAACTCGACCCATGAACGCTCAGATTCGGTTATCAGATGTGGTGCGCTGACCGAGGATATCCCTGATCGCGGCTTGCTGCGCGGGCAAGTGGGGACCGTCGTGGAAGTGTTGGGTGCGGGAGTCTTTGAGGTGGAGTTTGTGGATAATGACGGCCGAACGTACGCCATGCTCCCGTTAAGAACCAACCAATTATTAGTCCTGCACTACTAGCCGGCGTGACGAGAATTGGGATACGAACTCGGTCACGCCTCAGAAGCGTATGCCCATCATGGAATGTATTCATTGCAAAGGTCGAATGGTCCGAGGGACAGTTCCCTTTAGTCTGGACCGGAAAGGCTATCACGTGTCCTGGGATGCCGTGCCGGCCTGGGTCTGTACCCAGTGCGGCGAGCCCTACTTTGAGTCTCGAAAGGTCGAGCTGATTCAGAAAGCCTTGGCCGGCCCATCGGCATCAAAGTCATAAAGGGCTGTGAGGCAAGGGAGCGTCTTATGATTCAGGAGTTGGACGACGTTATTCTGGAATGCGACCTTCCCAAGCACGGCCTCAGGCGAGGAGACATTGGGGCGGTGGTATTGATTCATCGGGGTGGCGAAGGCTACGAGGTCGAATTTACGACGTTGGATGGCGAGACGGTGGCCGTTGTGACGCTGTTGGCCGCTCAGGTTCGTCCGGCTCACAAGCGTGAGATTGCCCATGCGCGCGAACTGGCCGGCTCGGCATCGTAGCAGTGCCCTTCTTGAATGCTCCTCGTGCGTGTCATGCCTTGCTGGATCAGGTCGTGGCCCCTCGTGGTTTCTTGGCCTGCTTCTTCCTTCCTTTACCAGTGAGTGTTCTGACGATGGATTCCACGGACGCGCCCGTCTCGATTGAGGTTGAGCTTGCGACGCTGAGGATCAAGGCTGTCCGGCACTTCTTGGGATTTTTTAGATAGGGATTGGTTTCAATAATGAGGGGTTTCTGCTTCTTCATCTCTGGCCGCATGGATCTTCACTATAACCGATGAGCGCTTTCCGAGCCATCACTCTATGAGTCCCTCAGCCATTGTCCAAAAGCTCTGGAACTACTGCAACGTCCTTCGCGATGACGGGATGAGCTACGGCGACTACGTCGAGCAGTTGACGTATTTGCTGTTCCTCAAGATGGCCGACGAGCGGACGAAGCCGCCGTACAACCAGACCAGCCCGATTCCCGACAAGTACAGTTGGCTAAGCCTCCTCAAGAAGGACGGCGACGACCTCTTCGATCACTACCGTCATCTCCTGGAAGAGCTCGGCAAAGGGAAGGGCATGCTCGGCCTGATCTTCACGAAGGCCCAGAATAAGTTTCAGGACCCGGTGAAGCTGCGGCGGCTGATTGTGGATCTGATCGACAAAGAGGACTGGTCCACGATGAGCGCCGATGTGAAAGGGGATGCCTATGAGGGCCTACTGGAGAAAAATGCGCAGGATACCAAGTCCGGCGCAGGCCAGTACTTCACCCCCAGGCCGCTGATTGCCGCGATGGTTGAGGCTATCGCTCCGAAGCCCAGCGAGACGATCTGCGACCCGGCCTGCGGGACCGGCGGGTTTTTCCTGGCCGCGCATGACTACCTGGTGAAGCACAATCCCAACCTGACGAAGGACGAAAAGGTCACTCTTAGGCAAGGTACGTTCAAGGGATGGGAATTGGTCCAGAGCACGGCCAGGCTCTGCGCGATGAACCTGATGCTCCACGGGATCGGGAGCAACAAAGAACTCCCGATCATGGCAGGAGTCGATTCCTTGGCCGCTGATCCTGGCGATCGGTTCAACATCGTGATGACCAATCCGCCGTTCGGGAAAAAGAGCAGTACGACCATCGTCGGCGAAGAGGGCCAAGTCTCTAAAGAACGGGACATCGTCGAACGTGACGACTTCTGGGCGACGACCTCCAACAAGCAACTCAACTTCGTGCAGCACGTCAAAACGTTGCTGAAGCAAAATGGCCGCGCCGCGGTCGTGGTGCCGGACAACGTCCTTTTCGAAGGTGGGGCGGGAGAAACCGTCCGGCGCAAGCTTTTGCACGAGTGCGACGTGCACACGCTTCTGCGTCTGCCGACGGGCCTATTCTATGCCCAGGGCGTGAAGGCTAACGTGCTCTTCTTCGACAAGAAGCCCGCGAGCGAGACCCCCTGGACCAAAAAGCTCTGGATATACGACCTTCGTACCAACAAGCACTTCACACTCAAGACCGATCCGCTCAAGCGCGAAGACCTCGACGAGTTCGTGACATGCTACAACGGCAATCTCGACCGGCCCGACAAGCGGGCCGGAGGCAACCGCCACACCCGCAAAGCGACGTGGTCTGAGAAACAACCCGATGGCCGTTGGCGTGCCTACGACTACGACGAGTTAGTGGCCCGCGACAAAGCCAGCCTCGATATCTTCTGGCTCAAAGACGACTCCCTCGAAGACTCCGCCAATCTTCCCGATCCTGACATCATTGCCCAAGAGATCGTGGACGACCTCGAAGCCGCCCTCGAACAATTCCGCCTGATCACCACCGACCTTGGCGGTGAACCCTCAGACAAGGTGACCTGATGAACCCGAAACCGTCGGTTTCGGGACTGCGGGACTCCAGGTGTACCGGCCAGGTTGCGCCTGTGTTGCGGATTGACGTGACGCGAACCTCACGCGGCGCGCGGCCGGCTCGTCACAGTGTTTTCATGTCGATGACAAAGCGATAGCGCACGTCGCTTTTGAGTGTCCGCTCGTAGGCTGCTTCGACCTGCTGAATGGGGATCACCTCGACATCGGCGGTGATGTTCTTGTCCGCGCAGTAATCCAACATCTCCTGCGTCTGGCGGATGCCGCCGATGAGCGAGCCCGCCAGGATGCGTCGCTTCATGATGAGCGAGAAGGCCTGGACGGGGATCGGTTGGGGTGGCACCCCCACGAGCGCCAAGACGCCGTCCAGGCGGAGGAGGTTGAGATAGGCATTCAGATCGTGGCTCGCGGAGACGGTGTCGAGGACGACATGAAAACGATTGGCGAGGGCGTCGAGGGCCCCCGGTTCGTTCGTGGCGACAAAGTGCTGCGCGCCTAGGCGGTGCGCGTCCTGTTCCTTCGAGCGGGAGGTGCTGAGGACGGTGACTTCCGCCCCCATGGAGGCCGCCAGCTTGACGCCCATGTGTCCCAGCCCGCCTAAGCCGACGACCGCAATCCGCTGACCGGGTCCCACTTTGAATTGCCGGAGCGGCGAGTAGGTGGTGATGCCGGCACAGAGCAGAGGGGCGACATTGGCCAGCGGTAGCTTGGGAGCAATCTTGAAGGTGTACCGCTCGTCCACTACGATCTGCGAGGAGTAGCCGCCGTAGGTCGGGGTCCTCTTGTCCATCTCCATGCAATTGTATGTGAAGGCCGTATGGTCTTCGCAGTATTGTTCCTCGCCTGCGCGGCAACTCTCGCACGTCCGGCAGGAATCCACGAAACAGCCGACGCCGGCCGGGTCGCCGACTTTGAATCGGTGCACCTGGGGGCCGACGCGGGCCACGCGTCCGACAATTTCATGTCCTGGCACCATGGGGAAGATGGCGCCTCCCCATTCGTCTCGTGCCTGATGGATGTCGGAGTGACAGATGCCGCAGTAGGCAATGTCGATGAGCACATCGTGGGGGCCCGGCTCGCGCCGCTCAAAGGTGAACGGTTCGAGTTTCGAGGAGGGGCCTTGGGTGGCATAGCCGCGCGTGGGGAACATATGGACCTCTTCTATGACTTTTTGATGGTGACGGAATTGGGCTTGTGTGCCCTGACGTCGCCCCAGGATACCATACCGCTCGGACATCGCACGCGATTGATCGCTGCGCCACGGATGGCCGGGTCTTCGTCAGGTCCGAGGGACGGTCCTGCGCCGATACTTGCCAGGCGGCGTTTCTCAACTATAATGGACCCGGGGGTCTTCCGGCACTGGTTTGCCGGGCTGACGAGAAGGAGGCTCATGATGGAGAGGGGACGACGGTGTGAGAGGCGGGTCCCGGCCTTGCTGTGCGGGGGGGTTGTGCTGGTCGTGGTCGGCGGGTTGGCCGGCTGCGCCAGCACGAGTGATCTGGACCGAGTCCGGCAAGAAACGCAAGCCTCGACTCAGGCGGTCCAAGCCAAGCTGGAGGCCGCCAAGAAGCAGTTTGCGGCGAGCGAGCAACAGGTGCAGGCCGGCCTGGCCAAGGAGAAGGCAGAGTATGCGGCCCTGGCGAAAGAAAACGACGCGCTTCGCGCGACGGTCGGCAGGGTGACCCAGGCGTTGAAGGATTACCTGAAGGCGGAGGGGGCGCGCTACGAGGAAGGGTTGGCGAGGATCAAAGCGGCAGAGCAGACGCTGCAGTAACGGAGGCCAAAGGGAAAACGCCATGGTGACCAGGGGCAATATGCGGCAGGCTCGTGCGGCCTCCTTCGCGGTCCTGGCATGGCTCTGGGCCGTCGCCGGCTGCGCGAGCACCGGCGCGGTGGAACAGGTGCGGCAGGAGGCCCAGGCGGCGGCCCAGGCCGCACAGCAAGACATGGACGTCATGCAGAAGAAGCTGAGCGAGGCGGAGCGGGCCTTGCAGACGGGGAGCCAGGAGGAGCGGCGCAAGGCCGGTTCGTTGGCGCGGGAGAGCGCGGTGTCGCGTGCCAATGCCGAGAAGCTCATGCGGGCTATTGAGCGTCTGCGGGGCGTGCGCACCTCGATCCAGGAGACGGACCTGCGCTTGGTGGTCCTGCTGAGCCGTCACGGTGTCCGCTCGCCACTCTCGCACAAGCCGCCCCTTGAGGCGTATACGTTGCGGCCGGCCAGCTGGCCGTCGTGGAAGGACCTCATCGAGAAGCCGGAGCGCGCTGCCAAGACCGAGCCCGGCGATGCGTCGGGGTATCTCACGACCAAGGGCAAGGTGCTGGCGTCGCATCTCGGACGGTATTATCGCGATCTCTATGCCAGCCAGAACCTGGTTCCGCCGAGCGGGGCCTGTCCGCAGCGGGGCACGATCTTTTTCCATGCGGATAACGAGGAGCGCACGATCCAGACCGCCGAAGGACTGATCAACGGCTTCGTCCAGGGCCTGGCCCCAGGCGATTGCGGCGTCGTCGCCCAGGTCACGCCCCAGCCGGTGGATCCCCTGTTCCATCCGCAGAAGGCCAATGTCTGCCCGGTCGATACCGAGGCGGCCACCAAGGAAATCCTGGAGCAAGTCGGCGGTAATCCCGCCTCGCTGAACGAACGGTTCAAGGAGTCGTTGGCCATCATCCAGGACGTGTTGCAGTGCTGCCAGCCGGTCGCCTGCGGCGATCCTGCGACGGGCGCCCTGGCGACCTGCACGCTGACCGACATCCCGGCGACGGTCGAGGTCAATTCTGCCAAAAAGACGGTGAGCCTGACCGGACCGGTCCAGGTCGGCTCCTTGGTGTCGGAAATTTTCGAGTTGGAATATGTCCAGGGGATGCCCATCGACCACTGCGCGACGACGAAGGGCGCGGAATGTGTCGGCTGGGAACAGGTGACGCCGGAGAATTTGCACGCCATGCTTCGGATACACACGCTGGACTATGCGCTGACGCAACGGATTCCGGCGGTCGCGAAAGCCGCCGGCTCCAACCTGGCCTGGCAAATACTCGGCGCCTTGGAACAGGGGGCCATGGGCGCGCCGCGTCCCGGCGTGTTGCCGCCGCCGCAAAGCCGGTTCGTCGCCTTTGTCGGCCACGACACCAACCTCGCCAACCTGGGCGGGCTCCTCGGACTGTCGTGGCACAATCCCGGCTTCCAACCCGATGACCTGCCGCCGGCCGGCGCCCTCGCCTTCGAGCTGCACCGGGTCAAGGCCACGGGGCAGTATCTCATACGGGCCTTTTTCGTGACGGAGACTCAAGAGCAAATGCGCGACGCCATTCCCCTGTCGCTGGAGCATCCGCCCAGCCGCGTGCGGCTGTCCATCCCGAAGTGCGGCGCTGACTGCCCCTTCGACATTTTTAAAACCCTGGCGAAGGCGGCGTTGGACACGCGTTGTATCGGCCCCGGCAAATCGAGCGCACCGTGAGCGCCGGCGGGGCCGGTTCGGTCAGCCGTGGGAGATGATATAGTCGACGCCCTTTTGCAGCGCGGATCGCCATTGCAGTTCCAGGGCCGGCTTGAATTCCGGATCGCACTCTTTGACCGTGGCCAACAAACTGTCGATCCAGTATGGGTAGAGTTTGTGGGGAATCTTCAAGTTCCCCTTCTGGCTGTGCGTTGCCGCAATCCGGTCCAACGTGACCTTCGCCATGGCTTTTCCGGAATCGAGCATGAGCATCGTGGCGACCCCTGATCGCAGCGCCACCTTTTGCTTGACGAAATCGGTGTTCTTGAACATCGGCCCGATGTCCGGGTGGCTTTTCAAAAAGATCTCATAGAACCGATCGATGAACTTGGAGTTGAGCGCGCAACGGCCGTAGCTCTTCTCCACTTCCGATTCTGCCATGGTGGTCCTCCTTGTTAATCGTACTTGTGGGGGAGGTAAGACTTGCTCCGTTACATATCTTGTTTGTTTTATCGGCGGATGGAAGAGTGTCAGTAGCGTACAATTCCCCTCAAGTTCTGAGGGAGTCCCCCGTAGCCAGACTGTAGATCGATGAGCTTGAACCGAACAATACGCAGTAACAGATAAGAACCGATGCGATTGACATGCTATCCGGGACGCGCTATCGTGAAACCGTGGCGCAAGAACGAGCAGTCGTCGAGACGACTCTGGACACCCTCCTGCACTCGCTGGAACCCCTCCTCCATCCTTCGGCCCTTCAGGAATTGCTCAGACAAGTCGGCGTTCAACTGGGCCGGCAGGCCAGCGAACGCTACAAGCTGAGCCACGGCCGTGGCGCGCTCGTCTCCAAGACAGACTATGCGGCGTGCGTCAGCGGGTTGCAGGGCTGCGGGGGCTGGGGCTGCGAGGTCGTCGGGCAGGCGGCGGATTTCCTCCGCGTGATCGTGCCGGCCTGTCCGTTTGGAAGAGGTGCCGCGGACGACGCGAACTACTGCGAGGTCACCTCCGGGTTTTTCGGCGGCGTGGCGGCCGACCAGTTCGGCTATGCCGAGGTGAGCATTGAGCGCGGCAAGGGGATCCCGCCACAGGGTTGTTGCGTGACGATCCGCACCGGGCAGCCCAAGGCCGGCCAGGCATCGGGAAGGGTGTACCGGAAGCATCAGGATGACCAGGCAGGCCGGGAACCGCACGGTTCGCAATGGGCGGGGGCCTCGCCGGCTTGCAAGCTCTCGCCGGTCGAGTGCGACCTCCTAAAACTGGTGGGGCAAGGGTTGACGGATAAGGAGATCGCCACCGCCATGCAGCTCAGCGTCCGGACCGTTGAAAACTATGCCGCGCGGATTCGCCGGAAATTGGGGCTTCGCGGACGCAGCGGCATGGTCCGCTTTGCCGTCGAACATCACCTCACCGACTAGCTCGCAGACCACGCCGCACATTCGGGCCTACCGCCGCCAAGGTTCGGGAAAGGCTCGGGATGGGGTGGCCGGACGATAGCGGAGTGCCGATCTCTGCGCGTGTTCCGGCATCGTTCCTGTTGGTTCGAATCAAGGGGACGCTGATTCCATGGTGGGGTTGGTCAAAGACAGAGGGTTGGCACTCGGGGCCTTGATCCTGAGCTGCGCGGTACTCGGCGGTTGCGGCCAATACCCGGTCACTGACGGGTTCTCCACGATGCTGCCGCAACGGCAGGAGCGCTTGCTCGTATGGAGCGCCAATGTGACGGCTGCGGCGACCGCCGCGACGTGGCTCCAAAAGCAGGGGCTGACGGTCACCGAACCGGTGCGGGTGCAGCAAGTCTTCTCCGAGCAGAAGATTACACTCACGAACAGCCCCTCCGATGATGCACAGATGTTGCGTGCCGCGAAGATGCTCGGCCTCAGCCACATCGTCTATGTGGATGTGTCGGCGGTGGAAGTGGGTATGCTGAAGCCCCCGTTCAGTCCTCCCCTGGCGACCTACATTGTCGGCGTGGCCATTCGAGGGGTTCAGGTTGAAAGCGGGGCAGTGGTTTGGAGCGGGACTGCACGGTATCGGGGACCCGTTACGGAGCGGGACGATTACGTGGCCAATTTAACCTGCCAGGCGCTTGCGACGGCTTGGGGCCTGCGTCCTCCGGGAGAACATCCTATTGATTCACAATCTATGTGTTCGCTCGGCGACAGGGAACATGTTGGAGCTTCTGACGGTCGCGTTATGAGCGACCCTGTGCTCAATTAACGACAGTGAGGCTGAATTACGCATCAGGTGCCCTCCTCCTCATGCATGTCCTTCCCTGCGTTGCTTTCTCCAGTGGCCCAGACTGCTCGGCAGCATGGCTTGCGAAATCAATTGATTCGATTGAACCCACGCGGTGGATCATGGCCATTGGCAAAACTGGCACTCCTCTTGCTCACTTCCTACTTTGAGAACGAAGGATGGAGCGTATGACCATCAAATGCAGTGGTCATCCAGGCAGGAGGTGGACCATGACGACGATGACGGTTTTGATCGTGCTACTGGGTTGGGCTTTTGTGAGGGGCGGGATTACGAGCTGATCGACGTGCTTCGCGAGCGATTTCATTCATGACCCACCGACAGCTTTTCCGGCGATCTCCTCGCAGAGGCGGTTATCAGCCTGGCTAAAACCTTTCCGACAGGGTCGTTTGTCTGGTTGAGTCGCGCGGCTGGTCGGCCCGTCAGAATTGGTCCAAGAGCTGATTTTTCTTGATACGGAATTCATCATCCGTGATCACGCCCTGATCCTTGAGCCGTTTGAGCGCCTGCAGCCGTTCTTCCACCGAAGGTCGAGCGGGTGACGGAGCCGGCTGAGCCGGTGCTTGCCCTTGGGGTGAATCCGGCTTGGCGCCTGATTGCGGAGTTGGCTCGCCCAGGAGGAGCGGCTTGTAGGCGATGGCCAGTTCCAAGGGGACGGCGGTCAAGAGAGAGCCGAGGGAACCGGAGTCTTTCACCAGGGTTTGGTGCGGGCCGGGCAAGAGGACGAACGTGCCGCCGGCATTGGAGAGGAGCGGATCGTTCGTCAGGAGGTCCCTGGTGCCGGGCATGGTGACGGCGCAACGGTAGTTGGCCAGCAGCAAGTGGAGCCGGTCGCCTTCCACAAACCAGCCTCCAGTGGTCATGCGGGCGATCTCGCCCGAATCCTTGTGGATCAGACCGAAGACGACCCATTCGCGCGGCGTGGCTTTGGCAAAGGCCCGGCTGAGCGTGGCGCTGAGGTGGTCGAGGTCGTCCGGCGTGAAGGCCGGCGCGTCCTGGCGGGTGTCGGCCAAGGTGAGGAGGGGGATCGGCGCGGTCACCGTCTGGACGCGGAGAGCGGATAAAATCGTTTTCCACTCGGCTGCGGAGAGCGAGAAGGGATGCGAAAATTTCCCCCCTTGCTCGTGATGGCCGTACAGCAACGGGGCGGTTTGCAGACGGACGAACTGGGTGGGCTCTTCACAGGCCCCGCAAGCGATTCTGGTCGTGGTGGTCGAGTCCACGCAGCCCTGGGCAAGCCAGGCGATGAGCACCACCGACAGCTGGAACAGACGCGACGAGCGCATTGGCCGATCCCCCGTGGTTGTCGTCAGGCTGCCCTCTGCCGAACGGTGTGGCGGTCCGGATTACAGGGCGAAGTCGAAGCCCGTGAAGAACAGTTGTCCCACGACATCGCTGCCGTTGGTGCCGGTGGCCCTGGTCCGGAACCAGTTGTACTCGGTATGCCAGGCGATGTCCGTGCGGGCCGACTGGTGGATGTAATAGCGGATCATCCAGGTGTGGGAATCCACGTTGTTGTAGTTGCCGGAGACGGTGCGGACGCCCTGTTGCTCGTTGCGGATCAGGTCGTAGCGATAGAGCC
>SCVQ01000168.1 GCA_004296865.1 Nitrospirota bacterium | reverse complement strand
TGTTCTGGCCGAGTAAAGCCACACGTGGGACTCTTCAGCACAGAGGTAAGTTGGATACTTGATTCCATCTCAGCCAACCCCTAATCAAAAACACCTGCGTGTCGGGTGGGACCCCCAAACGCCTCTCCGCTCTATCCATAGGTGTCTGAGATTCTTGAGCACAGACAGCACTTCCCCAGTTTTCTCCGCTTCTCCCACGCTGGAGTGTTCGACAAGATATGTCTGGCCGTGACGTGGTCATCCGGTGGTATCGGAGCAAACGTTAATACGCATTCCTGGCAGACCACATTGTCAGAATGCTGACCAAGAAATTGCTCAATCATTCGTTCGACCCGATCACATTCCATTGAGGCCTTCGCGGCGGGTCACCACCACCTTTTTCTGGCGCAGGACCGCGAGATGTTGCGACACGTTCGCTTTGGGGAGCTTAAGCCGCACGACCACCTCACTGACGGTCAATTCCTTGTCGCGGAGCGTCTCAATGATCCGCAGCCGCTTGGGATGCGAAAAAATCTTGCACACCTCCGCGTGCAGCTCAAACAGTGTGATGTTGGGACGGTGAGGGGCCATACACTTCTTGTCTTGTCTACGGCATTAGCCGATCCTGCGTCAACTATCGGACCGAGCCGCCTCCGGCCGGTCTTTTATTCGAGCGCATCCTCGCCCACGCCCCGCCGCGCTAGAGGAACATACGGTCGGCCGTGGATTCCTTCATATATCTGGTCGGGCCGGAACAGCTTGTTGTCCTTGAGTTGCTCCAACCAGTGGGCCAGCCAGCCGGTGACGCGCGCCATCGCGAACACGGCCGGGAAGAAGTCGGGGTCGAGGCCCATCGTCTTGTACAGCACGCCTGAGTAGAAGTCCACATTGGCGTGGACGCCTTTGTGCCGCAGCAGTTCTTCCCCCCCACGCTCGACTTCCTCGGCCAGCTCGAACAGAGCCGAGCGCCCATAGTACGCGAACAGTTGCCGGGCCAGGCCTTGCAGAATGATCGCGCGTGGATCCTTGACCTTGTATATGCGATGGCCGAACCCCATCAGCCGTTGCTTCGCAGCCAGCTTCTTTTCGAGATACGGCCGCACATGCTCCAGCGATCCGATCTCTTGCAGCATTTCCACTACTTCCTCGGTCGCACCGCCGTGCAGGGGGCCTTTGAGCGTGCCGATGGCGGATGACACAACGGTGTAGGGATCGGCGAGTGTGGAGGCGGTGACCAGGCCGCTGAACGTCGAGGCATTCATCGTGTGCTCCGCGTGGAGGATCAAGCAGGTGTCGAGCGCCTTGGCGATCAGAGGGTCCGGGACCTTCCCGGTCAGCATATACAGAAAGTTGTTTGCATGGTTTAGGTCGTCCCGCGGCTGGATTTGCTCATCACCTCGCCGCAGCCGGTAATAAGCCGCGACGATGGTGGGCACCTTGGCGATCAACCTGACCGTGGACCAGTATTGCACCTCGGGATCCAGCACGTTCCGGGCCGGGTAAAACATGCCCAAAGCCGCGACGGCAGCCTGCAGCGCGTCCATCGGATGGCCGTGCTCGGGTAGGCATTTGATCAGGTCTGTGATCCGATACTTGATGCGCCGGTGGTGACTCACATCGGCTGAGAACTTATCCAGCTCGGCTTCTGTGGGCAGCCGGGCATAGAGCAGCAAATAGCTTGTCTCCATGAACGAGCTCTGATGAGCCAGCTCCTCAATCCGGATGCCGCGGTACTCCAGCACGCCGGCTTGGCCGTCCACGAAGCTGATCTTCGACTTGGCTGCCGGCACGCCGGCGAGACCGGGTGAAAATTCATGCATAGGAGCCTCCCCTTATGCGGTCAGCTCTCAGGATCTTCCCCTGACCGCTGATTGCTGTTCATTTCAAACTCAGCAGGTAATTGATCAGGTCTTTCAGTTCCCCCTCGCTCAAACTGGTGTAGGCGGGCATGATGGAGCCCGGCACAACCGACTTCGGCTCTCTTAATCGCTTGCGCAACCAGGCGGCGTCGCGCTGGCTTCCTATAGAGGAGAGATCCGGCCCGATCGCCTCCCCTTCCCCGTGAATGCGATGACACGCCGCACAGCCCAAGCTGTGGTACAGTTGCTTCCCGCGGGCGACCGACGGGTCCGTCACCGGAATCGCAGCCACGCGTTTTAGTGAGATAAACAGGAACGTGAACACCACGATCAGCAGGAGGCCACCGGCCCCGATCACGATTGGCCGAGAAAACGGCTGGCGCTCCGGCCGCCGATCCAGAAACGGCAGCAAGAATAGCAGGGTGTAGAACAGGACCGGGACCACGACGGTGCCCACGATTTCCCAGGGACCGCGGAAGTACTTGAGGAGCTCGTAATAGAAGAGGAAATACCACTCGGGGATCGGCGCAAAGGTGGTATCGGCGGGGTTGGCTCGATCGGCCAACGAAGGCGGCAGGGCCAGAGCCACTCCCACAAGGGTGGCAAAGGCGACGAACATCGCGATCGCGTCCATCGCCACCTGCTTCGGCCAGAACGGTTCGCTGATGGTTGCCGCCCGCGAGGCGTCCCAGGGCCCGGCGGGTCCCACACGACGCAGGGTAATGAGATGCATGGCGACCAGCGCCATCAGCAGCCAGGGAAGGAAGACCGTGTGCAAAGCAAAGAACCGGCTCAGGGTCATCGTGCCCAGGGTCAGCCCTCCCCGGATGATTCGCACGAGCGTGTCGCCGACGAGCGGAATCGTTCCGACGATGTTCACGCCGACCTGTGTGGCCCAGTACGCGCGCTGGTCCCATGGCAGCAGATAGCCGCTGAAGC
>SCVQ01000167.1 GCA_004296865.1 Nitrospirota bacterium | reverse complement strand
GACCTGGGCGACCTGCTGGTGGTCGGCGTGAACAGCGACGCGTCGGTCCGTGCGCTGAACAAGGGCGCCGAGCGCCCGATCGTGCCGGAGGCCCAACGCGCCGAGGTCCTGGCGGCGCTGGCTTGCGTGGACTACGTCGTGCTGTTCGATGAACCCGATCCGGGGCGCCTCATCGCCGCGCTCCAACCCGACGTGCTCGTCAAAGGCGGGGACTGGGCGCCGGAGCAGATCGTCGGCCGCGAGACCGTCGAGGCCCGCGGGGGACTCGTCACGACCATTCCCTTGGTGCCCGACGTGTCCACCACCGCCCTCGTCAACAAGATAAGGGCTCAAAAGCCGTAAGGCGTGATGAGTGCAAGCGTTTTTTCTCATGACGCATCACGCATAACCCATTACGTCCGTTACCCATAACGCATCACATCACGATTCACTCGAGAACACATGCCCGCCGCATCCCCATCATCATCCTATTGGGACCAGTTCCTCCAGCCGGTGACCGAGTCGTTGCGCAGCGACGGGAAACCCTGCCTGACCGGTCTGCACGGGGCCGCAACGGCGTTCGCGCTGACGTTGTCGGCGAGAACCCTGCCGACAACGTCCTGGCTGATCGTGACCGCCTCCGATGAGGAGGCCGAACGCCTCTACGACGACCTGCAGTTCTTCCACGCCATGCTGGGGCTCCCGCCCGATCCCCTGGCGCTCTTTCCTGAATGGGAGACCCTGCCCTACGAGGCCACCCCGCCGCTCGTGGAGTTGATCGCGCGGCGGATGCGCACGCTGCATCAGTTGACCGATCAGGCTCCGACGATCCTCGTCACCTCCCTACCGGCCTTGGTCCAGCGCCTGCTCCCGCGCTCGATTTTCTCCGGCGTCCGGTGGCCGTTGCGCCCCGGCGACAATGTGGAACGCGACGTCCTCACGGCGCGCCTGCTCCGCCTCGGCTACCGGCGCGGTTCGGTGGTCGAGAACCCGGGCGAGTTCAGCATCCGGGGCGGCATCGTGGACATTTATTCGACGGCCTACGCCGATCCCCTCCGCGTGGAGTTTCTGGGCGACACCGTAGAGTCGGTGCGGGTCTTCGACACGGCGACGCAGAAATCCACAACCAGGCTCACCGACGCCTGGTTGTTGCCGGCCCGCGAGCTGATCTATCCAGAGGGCAGATCCGAGGGGCTGGCTCCGCTCCCGCCCGACGCGGAGTGGCGCGGGCCGGACCTTTACCCGAGCATGGCGACGCTGCTGGACTATTTCCACGATCGACCCGTGATCGTCCTGGACCAACCGCAGGCCCTGGCCGAGAAGGCGCGGGAATTTCGGGATGAAGTCCTGGAGGCCTACGAGCGGCACGGGCGCGCAGATGAGGCGCAGCCCTATCCCTCGCCGGACCGCCTCTACCATCAATGGGAGGAGATACTGGGGCGCATCCGGCCCTGGCCCACCCTGGCCATGGAACCCCTGGCTCCGCCGGACGGGTCGTGGCAACCGGTCGCCGCCTTCCCCGTCCAGTCGCCGACCAGCATCGGCCTGGCCCGGCGCGGAACCCCCTTCACCGAGACCCTGGCGACGCTGGACCGTCTGCGGAGCGCGGGGCCGGTTTTGATCGTGGCACGCAGCCGCGGACAGGTCGATCGGTTGCTGGCGCTCTTCGCCGAGCACGACTTGCCCGCAACCCCTTGGAAGCCGCCGCACTGGACCCCGGCCGCCCAGGGCGGTCACAAGCAGCCCTTCTACCTGCTCCAAGGCGATCTTTCGGCCGGGTTTGTGTCCGCCGAGGGCCGGCTCTCGATCATCACGGAGGAGGAACTCTTTGCCAAGGGCCTCCGCCACCGGCCGCCCCCGAAGAGCAAGACCGCCGCGTTTCTTTCTTCGCTCGAGGACCTGAACGTCGGCGACTACGTCGTCCACGTCCAGCACGGGATCGGACGGTACGAGGGGCTCCGCCGCCTCTCGGTCCAGGACTTCGAGAGCGATTACCTGATCCTCTCCTTCGCCGCCGGCGACAAGCTCTACGTGCCGCTCGACCGCTTGAATCAGGTGCAGCGGTACCGGGGCGCCGACAGCCACGCGCCCCGGATGGACCGGCTGGGCGGCACCAGTTGGGCCCGCACCACGGCGCGCGTCAAGAAAGACATCGAGGAAATGGCGGGAGAACTGGTCGAGCTCTATGCGAACCGGGAAATCGTCCATCGCAACGAGTACGGGGGCGACAGCACCCTGACCCATGAATTCGAGGCCGCGTTCGAGTACGAGGAAACGACGGACCAGTTGCGCGCCATCGAGGACATCAAGCGGGACATGGAGTCCCCCAAGCCCATGGACCGCCTGGTCTGCGGCGACGTCGGCTACGGCAAGACCGAGGTCGCCATGCGCGCCGCCTTCAAGGCCGTGGAACACAACCGCCAGGTGGCCGTGCTGGTGCCGACCACGCTGCTGGCCCAGCAACACTACGACAATTTTTCGCAGCGCTTC
>SCVQ01000166.1 GCA_004296865.1 Nitrospirota bacterium | reverse complement strand
CCGGAGATCGGCGTGGCGTCCACCAAGGCGTTCACGTCGCAGTTGGCGGCGCTCTACCTGCTGTCCCTGCACCTGGCGCGCGTGCGCGGCATCCTCAACGCCAATGACGGCCGGGTGTGGTTGGATCGGTACGTGGCCCTGCCGACGCTGGTGGAGCGCATCGTGAAGCGCGAGGCGGAAATCGTCGCCATCGCCAAGCGGTACCACATGAAGCGGAACTTTCTGTACCTGGGGCGGGGCATCAATTACCCGATTGCGCTGGAAGGAGCGCTGAAGCTGAAGGAGATTTCGTACATCCATGCGGAGGGGTATGCAGCCGGGGAAATGAAGCACGGTCCGATCGCGCTGATCGATGAGGATATGCCGGTGGTGGTGCTGGCGCCTCGCGACCGCCTCTATGAGAAGACGGTCAGCAACCTGATGGAGGTCAAGGCCCGCAACGCGCCCGTCATCGCCTTGGTGAGCGAGGGGGAACGCGATCTTGGGAATGTGGCGGATGCGGTCTTTACGATCCCAGAGGTGCCGGCGTTGCTCACGCCGATCCTGTTCACGGTGGTCTTGCAACTGTTGGCCTACCACATCGCGGTCCTGCGGGGGGCCGACGTGGATCAGCCGAGGAACTTGGCGAAGAGCGTGACGGTCGAATAAAAGAACAGGCAATGGGCGATAGGCCATAGGCGGCGTATCCAAACCCATAGCCCATCGCCTTGTGCCCATAGCCTGGAGAGGTTCCATGCAGATCAGCAAACAAGAAGTCGAACGAGTGGCGAAGTTGGCGCGGCTGGAGATTACCGAGGCCGAGACTGAGGCCTTCAGCAAGCAATTGAGCAGCATTCTGACGTATATTGAAACACTCAAGATGCTGAAGACCGAGGGGGTGGAGCCGACCGCCACGGTGTTGGAGCAGGTCAACGTGTTTCGCGAGGACAAGTCGCGTCCGAGTCTGCCGGTCGAAAAGGCTATGGCCAATGCGCCGGAGAGCGAGGCGGGGCATTTCGCCGTGCCGAAGATCATCAATGAAACCTGAGTGACGGGTGACAAGTGACGGGTGACAGGTTGCCGAATGCCCGGCTCCTGTCATGCGCGTCACGGGTCACGCGTCACGCGTCACGAGGTTAAAATATGTTTCGACAAATGCTGCGGGCGAAGATACATCGGGCGACCGTGACCGAGGCCTGCCTGGATTACGAGGGCAGTTTGACGGTGGACGAGGACCTCCTGGACGCGGCCGGCATTCTGCCCTATGAGGCCATCGTGATCTCGAACCTCAACAACGGGGAACGGTTCACCACCTATGCGATGGCCGGGAAGCGGGGAAGCGGCGAGGTCGTATTGAACGGCCCGACGGCGCGGAAGGGGGCGGTGGGGGATCAGATCATCATCTTCTGTTACGAGTATTACGCGGAGGATGAGATCAAGCGGCACGCGCCCCGGATCATCAAAGTGGATGAGCGGAACCGGATCGTCAACAAATGAGCGGACAAGACGATAGGCTGGTGGGGAGCCCAAGGGGGCGCATGTCGGCCGGTCGGCTTCGGGAGCACGGATGTCCCTGCACAAACTGACGCTGCGCGAACTGTCGGACACTTTCGGCAAGGGCGAAGTGACCGCTGCCGAGATCGTGCGTGCCTATACCCTGCGTATCAATCAGGTGGAGCCGAAGGTCAAGGCCTATATCTCCCAGGTCAAGGAGGCGGCCATGGCCCAAGCCGAGGCGCTGGACCAGAAGCTCAAGGGCTGGCGCCGGACGATGCCGCTGATGGGCATGCCCCTGGCGATCAAGGACAATATCTGCACGCAAGGCGTGCTGACGACCTGCGCCTCGAGGATGCTGGCCACCTTCGTGCCGCCCTACGACGCGACGGCGATCGCACGGCTGCGCGGCCAGAGCTATCTGTTGCTCGGCAAGACGAACCTGGACGAATTTGCCATGGGCTCTTCGACCGAGAACTCGGCCTTCGGCCCGAGCCGCAATCCCTGGAACCTGGGCGCGGTTCCGGGTGGATCGAGCGGCGGGTCCGCCGCGGCGGTGGCCGCGGATGAATGCGTGGTGGCGCTGGGGTCGGACACCGGCGGGTCCATCCGGCAGCCCGCCGCCTGCTGCGGCGTCGTCGGGTTGAAACCGACCTACGGCCGTGTATCCCGCTATGGGCTCGTGGCCTTTGCGTCCTCGTTGGATCAGATCGGGCCCATCACCAAGGATGTGGCCGATGCGGCCATGCTGTTGAACGTGATTGCCGGCCACGATGCGTGGGATTCGACCTCGGCCAACCTGCCGGTGCCGGATTACACCAAGGCGCTCAAGAAAAAAGACGTGAAGAAGCTGAGAATCGGCGTGCCCCGGGAGTACTTTGCGGAAGGGCTGGATCCGGAAGTGGAACAGGCGGTGATGGCGGCGGTGGAGGAACTCAAGACGTTAGGCGGGGAGATCAAGGACGTGGCGTTACCCACCACCGACGCGGCGGTGGCGACCTACTATCTGATCGCCACGGCCGAGGCCAGTTCGAACCTGGCGCGCTACGACGGCGTCAAGTACGGGCTGCGCTCGAAACAGAGCCACACCCTTCTGGAGATGTACATGAAGACCAGGCAGGAGGGGTTCGGTCCGGAGGTGAAGCGGCGGATCATGCTGGGCACCTATGCCCTTAGCGCCGGCTATTACGACGCCTATTATGCGAAGGCCCAGGCGGCACGGACGCTGATCCGGCGGGATTTCGAGGCGGCCTTTCGCGAGGTGGACTTGATCGTGACCCCCGTCATGCCGACGCCGGCGTTCAAGTTGGGGGAGAAGAGCGAGGACCCGCTCCAGATGTACCTGTCGGACATCTACACGATTTCGGTCAATCTGGCGGGAAACCCGGCCATCTCGATCCCCTGCGGGTTCAGCAAGGCGGGTCTGCCCATCGGTCTGCAACTCATCGGGCGGCCTTTCGAGGAAGAGACGGTCCTGCGCGGCGCGTATGCGTATGAACAGGCAACCGACTGGCACAAGAAGCGGTCGGCGGTCAGGTAGCATGAGGCAAACGGTCGAACGTGCCGGGTGGGAAGCGTGTCCACCGGTGAGGAGGCAAACATGATGGTCGACGCGGCGGCGGTACTGGTGGCGGTGTCCTTTGCTGTGCTGGTGGGCGTGCTCGTTCCCCTGGTCGCGCAGCTCAGGAAAACCATCGCGGAATCGCAGCAACTGCTGGCCCGGCTGAATGCCGAGTTGCCGCCGTTGCTGCGCGACCTGCGTGTCATGACGGAGAACGTGAACGACCTGGCGGACCAGGCGCGCGACGGCGTCGAGCACGCCTCGGTGTTGCTTCACGCAGTGGGCGAGGTGGGAGAAACGGTGCAACAGGTGCACCAAACCGTTCGGGGCAAGGGCGGCACGTTGCTGATGAGTCTGGCCAGTATGGTGGCGGGGATCAGGGCGGCCTCGGCGGTGGTCAAGAATCAGCTGCACGGAGAAGGAGGGCATTCCAATGGCGGACGATGACAGAGGGTTTTCACCGGGCACAGTGGTGTTGGCATTTTTGAGCGGGGCTTTGATCGGCGCCGCGACGGCGCTCTTGCTGGCGCCCCAGTCCGGCCGCGAGTCGCGCGAACAACTGCGCGGCTATGCGCGGAAGGCCGAGGAGAACCTGCGGGACCTGGCCGAGCGGGCCGGGGAGTCCGTGGACAGGGCCGTGGACAAGGGACGCGAGTTCGTCCAGGAGAAGAAGTCCGTGCTGGCCGATGCGTTCGAGGCCGGTCGCGACGCCATGCGGCGCGAGCGGGAGCGGCTGTCGGGAGAGAAGAAGGCGTGACTCGGCCCGCGTTATTCATGAACGCTTCTGCTGCAATCGCGGATTCGCGGCTGCGACAAGCCTGCACGCGGGCTCCGCAGCGTGCAGGCGGGCGGGCTCGCCGCTCAGTCGGTCGACGTACTCCAGGGAGTACGCCTTCCTCCCTCGCGGCTCCACGCGCCCGTCTCGCCATGCGACTGCGCGATTTCGCGAGGAACCGCCATGAATAACGCAGGCCAGGCCTACGAAGTCGTCATCGGGCTGGAAGTGCACGCCCAGCTCCTGACGAAGTCGAAAATGTTCTGCGCTTGCGGGGCGGACTTCGGCCTGCCGGCCAATACGCAGACTTGTCCGGTCTGTCTGGGGATGCCGGGCACGCTGCCGGTGATCAATCGGACGGCCGTCGAAATGGCGGTCCGGGCTGGGCTGGCCTTGAACTGCGCCATCCGGTCGAAGAACCGCTTCGCGCGCAAGAACTATTTTTATCCCGACTTGCCGAAGGGCTACCAGATCTCGCAGTACGAAGCCCCGATCTGCGAGAACGGCGTCGTGGAGGTGGCGGTCGGCGACAGCCGGAAGCCGATCCGTGTCCGCCGCGCGCATTTGGAGGAGGACGCCGGGAAGAACGTCCACGACGGGGACAACCGTGCCGTGAGTCTGGTGGACTTGAATCGGGCGGGCACCCCGTTACTGGAAATCGTGACCGAACCGGACATGCGCTCGGCCGACGAAGTGGTGGCCTACCTGAAGATGCTGCGCGACATCCTCATGTATCTGGACGTCTGCGACGGCAACATGGAGCAGGGCAGTCTCCGGTGCGAGCCGAATCTGTCGCTCCGGCCGGTCGGGCAGCAGGCCTTCGGGACGAAAGTCGAGCTGAAGAACATCAACTCCTTCAAGTTCGTGAAGGACGCGATCGAGTACGAGATCAAGCGGCAAACCAAGGTGCTGAACGGGGGCGGCAAGATTCAGCAGGAGACCCGGCTGTGGAACGTGGACAAGGGCGTCACCGCCACGATGCGCAGCAAGGAAGAAGCGCACGACTACCGGTACTTCCCGGACCCCGATCTCGTGCCGCTGGATCTTGCCCAGGACTGGATCGACGCACTGCGTATGGCCTTGCCGGAATTGCCGGAAGCCAGGCAGAAGCGGTTTGTGACCGACTATGGTTTGCCGGACTACGACGCCGGCGTGTTGACGACTTCCAAGGCGCTGGCCGATTACTTCGAGGCTTGCGTGACGTTGCACAACCAGCCCAAGACCGTGAGCAACTGGGTCATGGGTGAATTGCTGCGCGAGCTGAACAATGCCGGTTGTTCGGCCGCCTCTTCCCCGGTGAGCCCGGAGCGACTCGTGAGCCTGCTGCAGTTGGTGGACAAGGGTACGATCAGCCTGAAGGTGGCCCGGGACATTTTCCCGGAACTCTATGCGAGCGGGAAATCTCCTGAGCAGATCGTGCAGGCGAAGGGGTTGACGCAGGTCTCGGATGAAGGCGCATTGGAAAAGGTCATCGGCGAGGTCATGGCGAAGAATCCGGCCCAAGTGGCGCAGTACCGAAGCGGCAAGGACACGGTGCTGGGCTTCTTCGTCGGGCAGGTGATGAAGGCGTCCGGCGGCAAGGCGAATCCGGGCAAGGTGAATGAGTTGTTGAAGAAGAAGCTGGCTGGATGAGGAGGGAGGTGGCGGGCTGTCTCCCGTGCTCGCAGA
>SCVQ01000165.1 GCA_004296865.1 Nitrospirota bacterium | reverse complement strand
GTTTGTAGGGAATCTTCTGCTCGCAGCGCTCGCAGATGCCGTAGGTGCGCGTGGTGATGCGGTCGAGCGCCTCGTCGATTTTCTTCAGCAGCTTCTGCTCGCGCTCCTTCAGCCGCAGCGAAAAGTTCTGGTCCATTTCCGCCGTGGCCTGATCGCTTAAGTCCGGGAAGGGCTCGAACTCGTTCCGCTTCGTGACGATGATCCCGGCTTCTTTCAACAAGTCGGCCCGTTGCCGCTGGAGGTCGCGGCGGATATCGGCGTACTGGACGGCCGGTTTCTTGGCCTTGGGGGTTGCGCGCTTGGGCGCGCCGGCCGGCTTGGGCTTGGCGGCTTTCGAAGCAATCTTGCCCCTGGCGGGCTTGGGTTTGACGGCTTTTGCGGCGGTCTTGGCCATTGCTTTACCTTTCGGAGACTTGATGGGCTTTCGTGTCGTCACTCAAAAACTATAGCAGAGCCGGGCTATTTCCTCAATGCCAACGTTCGCGCGTGCAAACGACAGTCAGAGGTCGCGGCGCCCCTCGAGCGACTTGATCAGCGTGACCTCGTCCGCATACTCGATGTCCATGCCCACCGGAATGCCGTAGGCGATCCGGGACACCGTCGCCCCGTAGGGCTTGATCAGCTTGGTCAGATAGATGGCCGTGGCTTCCCCCTCGATCGTGGGGTTGGTGGCGAGGATCACTTCCTGGATGCCGCCGTCTTTCAGACGGTCCTCCAACTCGTGGACCTTGATGTCGGCGGGGCCGACGCCGTCCAGGGGAGAGAGGGAACCGAGCAGCACGTGGTAGAGGCCACGGTAGATCCCGGTCCGTTCGATGGCATAGAGGGTGCTCGGTTCTTCGACGACCAGAATTTTGCTGTGGTCCCGTTTGGGGTCGCGGCAGAACTCGCAGAGTTCTTCCTCGGCGATGTTGCGGCATTGACGACAGAAGGACAAGCCGTCCTTCACGGCTCGGATCGCGTCGGCCAGGCGCAGGGCTTCCTCCCGCTCGGTCTTCAGCACGTGGAAGGCTAGGCGCTGGGCGGTCTTCTGCCCGATGCCGGGGAGCCGGACCAGTTCGCGGATCAACTGAGCGAGCAGCCCCTGTTGGTCGACGCCCATCAGAGCAGTCCCGGGATGCGCAGCCCGCCCGTCACGGCCTTCATCTCCTCCGCCATCATCTCGCGCGCTTTGCGCAACGCATCGTTGGTTGCGGCCACGACCAGGTCCTGCAGCATCTCGGCGTCTCCCGATTTGACGACTTCGGGGTCGATTTTGACGGCCACGATCTCCATGGCGCCGTTGGCAGTCACCGTGACCATGCCCCCGCCGGCCGTTCCGGCCACCTGTTTTGCGGCGGCCTGGTCTTGGATCTTGGCCATCTGCTCCTGCATGGCCTGGGCCTGCTTCATGATGTTGCCGATATTGCCGAACGGATTCTTGCTCATTCCGGAGTCTCCTTCTGCGGCGTGACGTGACGCACCTCGACCAGCTCTCCTCCAAAGACATCCAGTGCCTGCTTGACCAGGGGATGGGACTTGGTGCGCTCCAGAAGCGCTTGCTTCTGATCCCGTTCCTTGGTCGCACGGGCTTGTGCCATGCTGGGGCCGGCGGCCTGGCCCTCCGTTAATTCGACCATACGGAGCCGCACCGGCCGACCGGCCAACTCCGAGCAGAGACTCTCGACCAACAGGCGGGGCTCATCTTTCTGCATGCGGCCCAGCGCGATGGACCCCCTGGGATAGCCGATGGTCACCTGGTTGCCGCTGGAGGGTAGCAGCGAGCCCTGCGCCAGGAAAGGCGCGATGTTCGGAGACTGGTGCTCCACTCGCTCCAACAGTTGCTCCCAATTGAGATGGATCGGAGGTTCGGCAGCGCGAGGTCCCTCGGCTGGTCGCGGACCTGCGGTCGGCTTTGCCCCTGCGGGCTCACCGGGAGGGGCCGTGCGAGGCCGTGCCGGTCCCGAAGCAGGAGGCTGCGTGCTGCGAGCCGAGGGAGGGGCTTGCGCGGGTGTCGGGGAAGCCGTCGGGGGGGCCGTCGGAGCCACGGTCCTGGCGGCAGTGCGAAGAGGGGCCGACGGAGCCTGAGCGGGGCGCGGTGATTCAGGCTGTCCCGTCCGTGTCCCTGAGGCAGCGGAACTCGGCTGAGGCGTTGCCGCAGGCCGAGCCGGGGCCGAAACGGGCGCGGACGCAGGGAGGGCCGGCGTGCTCTGGCGCAGCAGACGTGTCGCCCGTACGGCGGCCACTTCCAGGACGAACCGCGGATGGGCGCTCAGTCGTAGCGAGTCTTCCGCCTGAGAAAAGATCCGAAAGAGTTCCTGGAGCTGTTCGGGCGAGAACGCTTGCGCATCCGCTGCGATTTGACGAACCTCTTCTTCGGAGAGGTCGATGATCTTCTGCAGGTCCCGTAGGCCTTCCGTGCTTGGCATCCCCGTCGGAGTCTGCGCCCCGGGATCGGCCACGGCTGCCACGAGCAAATTGCGGACATGCTCGACCACATCGGCGCCGTAGGCGCGCAAATCGTGCCCCTGATCGAGCAACTGGGCGATGACCTGCAGGGCGGCGGCGCTGTCCTGTGCGATGACGGCGACGATCATGGTCCGGACGTGTTCCTGGGGGACCGCGCCGAGCAGCATCTCCAGATCGCTCTGTCGGATGGTCTTGCCCCCGAAGGCCACGGCCTGGTCGAGGAGGCTGAGGGCGTCGCGCATGCTGCCCTCGCTGGCCCGTGCAATGGAGGCGAGGCTGCGGTCCTCTACGCCGATCCCTTCCTGATCCGCCACGTGGCGCAGACGCTGGATGATCTCGGCCTTGGTGATGCGGCGGAAATTATAATGCTGACAGCGGGAGAGGATGGTGGCCGGAATCTTGTGGATCTCGGTCGTGGCGAAGATGAAGACGACGTGGGCCGGCGGTTCCTCCAAGGTCTTGAGCAGCGCGTTGAAGGCGGAGTTCGAGAGCATGTGGACTTCGTCGATGATGTAGACCCGGTAGTGGCCGCGAAACGGCGTGAACTTCACGTTCTCGCGGATCTCCCGCACGTCGTCCACGCCCGTGTTCGACGCGCCGTCGATCTCGACTACGTCCACGGAGCTGCCCTGCGCGATCTCCACGCAGTTGGCGCAAGTGTCGCACGGCGTGCCGGTGGGGCCTTGCTCGCAGTTGAGGGCCTTGGCCAGAATGCGCGCCACCGTCGTCTTGCCGACGCCGCGGGTCCCGGAAAAAATAAAGGCGTGCGCGATGCGCTTGGTGGTGATCGCGTTGACCAGCATCTGCACGATGTGGGGCTGGCCGATCACATCCCCGAACGTGCCGGGCCGGTACTTTCTGGCTGAGACCTGATAGTCCATCGTTAGGCGTTAGGAGTGAGCGTGAGGATTGGGGTCGCTTCGCGACACCTTTTCATGGCTATGGAAAATCATAGCGTGTTGGTACTTTGGCGCGTCACTGTCCGTCGACTGACAATCTGGCGGCTCCTGTCGCGCCAAGGAAGTGGGGCTAGGTGATCCTGCGGCACCCAGACTCGCCTGCTTACCGTTGCTTCCTTCCGGACCTGGCGGGGTTCACAGGATTCTGTCGCACAGGGCCCAGCCCCTTTGTTCTTGGCGCGCGAAAAGCATTCTGACGGTGAACCATTGGGCAATGCCGCGCCAGTAGTACCTTCCGGCAGCGGCGACGAACACCGTAAGCAGTGTCGCGCTGCGCGACATGATCACCAATCGTTCCGGCTTTCAGTTGCGTCTTTCCCAATTGCTCGTCGCGCCTCGCGGCACCTTTTCATGGCGATAGAACTTCGTTGCCCTGTTGGTAAGGCTGGCGCGTCACTGCCCATTGGTTGACAAACCGGCAGCTCCTGTCGCGCCAAGTAATGGCGGAGAGGGTGGGATTCGAACCCACGGTCGAGTTGCCCCGACGCATGCTTTCCAAGCATGTCGATTCGGCCACTCTCGCACCTCTCCGCACCATGGTTTAACATGTCCTCAATGAGGCTGGCATCTTAGCACGCGGGTTTTGCAGCGGCAAGGGAAGGAAGGGCTTGCGCCAGGCTGCGCGGTTCCCTATGCTGGCTGACATCAATACGGTCTCCGAAGCTGGCCGCAAACTGCTCGACACGATCCTCGACGATCAAGCGGCAGTGACGAGCTGATGCCAGCTAGGTATACAACCCTGCAGATCGTGCGTTTTCCCACTGTCTGCGCGACTGGCTTGACGACATGCGTGCGGTGTGACCTGCTGCTCGAAAAGTAGCGCCCTTGCACTGGGTAGCCGCTGGAGGCCAAACTTATGACTGATTTGCAGAGAGACCCCATCATCAATGCTATCCATAATGGCATTAAACGTGGGATAGAGGTGACCCTTGAGAGCAATTGTTTGTCGTCCTGTGTCATATTGATATTTGCTGGTATTGACTCCATGGCTTACTTAGATATGCCCGCAAGCCAATCAGAGGTTACTCGTGAAGACTTCATTAGATGGGCCGAGAAGTACATCAAATTCCCATGTGAAGAACAACTCAGCGGCGTTGATCTTTATGGAGCACGTTGTGCCATGCTTCACCAATATGGCGTAGAGTCTCGTATGAGCAGCGAAGGGAAATGTCGGATTGTCGGCTACATGGACAAGTCCGTACCCGAAGTCAGATGCAATTCTTCGATTAGCAAGAGCCATGTTTTCGTTTCGGTTCCGGCGTTAAAAAACGCTTTCTTTATAGGGATTGATAACTTCCTTATTAATGCTTTTTCAGATAAGACTAAGGCCAAAACTGTTGAAGCCAGACTAAAAAACTTTGTCCAAGCATTTTCGATGAAGAAACC
>SCVQ01000164.1 GCA_004296865.1 Nitrospirota bacterium | reverse complement strand
GTGGGCTCTATTATTTGCTGGAATCGCGCGGCCTGACCGAACGGGTCGTCGATGAGGAGGCGGTGCAGCGCGCCATGTCG
Source organism: Nitrospirota bacterium (assembly GCA_004296865.1). Classification (GTDB taxonomy): domain Bacteria; phylum Nitrospirota; class Nitrospiria; order Nitrospirales; family Nitrospiraceae; genus SCVQ01. The sequence goes on along the minus strand of SCVQ01000164.1, from coordinate 3,612 downwards.
ATCCCGCCGCAGACGACGCGGGCCAAAGTCCGGGGCGACTTCATCCGCTTTGCGCGGGCCAAGAACCGCTCCTACACGGTGGACTGGACCTACCTGAAGCTCAACGGGTACTGGGAGGAAACCATCCTCTGCATGGACCCGTTCAGTGCGGTCAACCGACGGGTGGAAGAACTGGTCGCACAAGTCACGGGGCTTCGATTCTACCGATGACGGGCATGGGCGCCGATCGAAAGAGAGAGAGGACAGGCCGCTCGGACCTGCGGGCGATCTTTGCCGTCGTGCTCTTGACCAGCGTGTTTCCGGTCGATTTGGTGCCCGGCTCTCCGCACGACCTCCGCGGAACCGCCGGGCAGTTCAGCGGCAAGCAGGGGCAGGTCTTGGTGGTGACGGTGCCGGCCAAGGGGCCGGCCCCTGAGGTCAGCGGGCGTTTTCTGGGCCGCCGCATTCCATTTTTTCAGGACCGGTCCGGCTATGTCGGGCTGCTTGGCATCGACATGCAGGATGCTCCCGGCACGCATGAACTCGCGGTGGAGGTGACCGGGCCAGACGGGCCTCATCATCTGAGTTATAACGTGCTGGTCATCAAGGAAAAGTATCCGGTGCAGCATCTGACGTTGCCCAAGGACAAAGTCGATTTGGACGAGGAGAGCTTGCTGCGCGTGAAGTCGGAGCAGGAACAAGTGAAGTCCATGTTGGAGGCGGAGTCCAAGGAACGGTTGTGGGAAGGCCAGTTCGTCGAGCCGGTGAGCGGAGCCGTCAGCGGCGCGTTCGGCCGCGTGCGGGTCATCAACGGCCAGTCGAGAAACCCCCACAACGGAGAAGACATTGCCGCTTCCTTGGGGGCTGAGGTGGTGGCGATGAACGACGGCATCGCCCGCTTGACCGTGGACCATTTTTTTTCCGGCAAGGGGGTCTTTCTGGACCACGGACTGGGGCTGTACTCCATGTACTTTCACCTCTCCGAGATCGCGGTGGAGGACGGAGCGACGGTCAAGCGCGGGCAGGTGATCGGCAAAGTGGGGGCCTCCGGTCGTGCCACCGGGCCGCATCTGCACTGGGGCGTTCGCCTCAACGGTGCCAGGGTGAATCCCTATGCCTTGACCAGGCTGCCCCTCGACGGACTCGCGGCGTCCCGTTAACCATCCGGCTTGCCGGCTCGGCGGTTCATCTTGAAACAGGCCGTTACTGAAGGAGTCAGATGCAATGATCAGCGCAGACAGAATGTGCTTGCCGTGGCGGACGCCGTGCATGTTCGTGCGAGGAGCGGTTGTCCTGGCCGGATTGCTCGCAGTAGGCGGGTTCTCCGCCTGTGCGGCGACGATCCCGATCAAGTTTACCCAACAGGCGGCGCCCGGCGTGACCTTGTCGAAGCTGAAATCCAGTCCCGAGGCCTATACCGGCAAGGTCGTGATTCTCGGCGGCGTGATCGTGGACAAGAAAGAGGAGGGGGGGCGCGTCTGGCTCAAGGTGAAAAACCGGCCGCTGGATCATGATTACGTGCCGCACATTCCTATGTCCGTCGATGATTCCGAGGCAGGGCACTATTGGGTGATGATCAATCCTCAAGGCCTCTCCCAGACGTACCGGGATTGGGCCAGGATGACGGTGGTCGGCCGGGTGTCCGACGAAAAGCCCGCACAAGCTGTGAGTGGAGAGCCGGTCCTGGCCGCGCTCTATCTGCACGGCTGGGGCAGTAACTGGGGCGGTTATGGCCGGCGCGAGGACGTCTGGGAAGATAACCAGTCTGCCAGCTATATCTCGGCCACTCCGAAGTCGCCCAAGCAACAGTGAGGGGAAGCAACCACGGTATTCCACCGCAGCAGGGTGTGAGCTGAGCATGACCAAACTCCTTCGCAGTGCACAGCATGATGTTGCAAAACCGTCCGTCAGCGTGTGCTGGCGTGCGGTAGCGGCCGTCGTTCTTTTCTTGGCGGGAGGCTGCGCCTGGACGGATACGGTTCCCCGCAAGTTCGTCGAGCAGGCGGAGCCTGGCGTGACGTTGACGGCGCTCGCCGGCCGCCCCGCTGTCTACCGGGGGAAGATGGTGGTGTTGGGAGGGGTGATTGCCGAGGAGAAGCAGGTCGGCGGACGTGTCTGGCTGTGGGTCAAGAACCGCCCGCTGGATGCGGACTACGAGCCCCATCGGGATGCGTCCCGAACCGCATCGGAGTCCGGCTATTACTGGATCGTGGCGGATCCTCGCGGCCTGCCGAAGGGGTATCAAAACTGGGCGCGACTCACCGTGGTGGGGCGGGTGTCGAACGTTCCGGTTCCTCGGTTCGAGGTTCAGCCGGATAACTGGAAGGGAGCGGAGCCGGTCCTGGGAGCGCTGTATTTGCGGGGCTGGAGTTACGGCGGCAGGCTCGATGACGCCTGGGAAGCCCAGCAGGACGCCAACTATATTCTCTCGAATCCCGCCACGGAACTCAGGCAAGGGGCGCAAGGCCTGGACGCGAACTAACGGGCATTCCCAGGCGATGCCGAGGCCCCGTCCGAATCAGACGTTGGTCTTGATGCTGTGGCCGTCCGAGCCCAGGACCTTCTCGGCCGCGCGGGCCAGATGGGCATCGGCGGCGTGGTCCTTGGCAAAGATACGGAACTGGACGATCCTCGCCGGTAGGTATTCGAAGAACTCCTTCAAGGCCTCTTTCGAGACCGTCTGCGTGGCGGGATCGTAGACGTAGATCTGGAATTCCCCCATGTTGAGCAGGTTGATGGGGCGGGGGTCCTGATTGGCCATGTCGACCCGGAAGTCCAGTTGTTTGAGCGGCGCGGGCAAGGCCTGCCGGATGCGGTCTTCAATCGTCTGCCGGTCCATGAAGGTGCGTCCGCGCTCATCCCCTCGTGTCGGCAAGACCGCGTTGTAGGCCATCTTCCACTTCACGTCCCTCCCGAGAATGCGCGCCCATTCCGCTCCGAGCGCCCGCTTCTTTTTGCTTTTGTCGGTCGGCCATTGCCGGACCGTCTCCATCAGGAACCAGTCGGTGAGGTGCAGGTAGGCGTCCATCCGGTCCAGCGGATTGTGCGGAAAGAGATAGGCCATCGTGTCGTGGAAAATTTCCCGCAGATGGATGTCGATGGCCCTCGTCGTCCGGTGGTAGTAGACGTTGGAGTAGAGGTAGAGCCGGGTGGTCAAGAACATCTGCAGGGCGGGCAGGCCGGTCCGGTGGATCGTCAGCCCTTTCGGCGTGATCAGGGTGTAGTGGATGAGGCGCGTGAGGTCGACGGGGCCGACCGCCACGCCGCACATGTAGGAATCCCGCAGCACGTAGTCCAGGTTGTCGGCCGTATAGATGCCGCCGATGACCGGCTGCAGGAAGGTCAGCCACTTGGGATAGATCGAGCTGTCCTTGTCCGGGTCCTTCAGGATCAGGAACGCGATGTGATTCGGGTCGAGTTGTTCCCCGGGCAGAAACGGACCGCTCGGGCTGCGACGGATTTTGCGAATGATCTTGCCCAGGTGCTCTCGGATGATGACCTGTCCGATGCGTTCGTGGGTCAGTCCAAATTGCTCCAGGAAATTGTCGTCGAAAAAATGGCAGAAGGGGCCATGGCCGATGTCATGCACCAAGGCCGTGATGCGGAGCAGTTCTTCGATGTAATGAAACGACG
>SCVQ01000163.1 GCA_004296865.1 Nitrospirota bacterium | reverse complement strand
GGCCCATCTGCGGGGCATAGTCCATCCTGGCGATGAGCAGCTTGGCCTCGAACTCTTCGATCGTGGCCGTGGCCTGCTTCAGATCCTTGTTCTCCTCCAGCGCAATCCGGATCAGCTTTTGTAATTCTTCGTCCTTCAGGAGCTCCCACCAGGACAGATTGGCGATGGACGGCCCTTCGGCCTCCGCCATGCGAAAGGCCTCGGGCTTCGGCACGTCAGGGCTGGTGTAGTCCGGCCCCACCGCGCAGGAGATCAGCAGCAGCGACAGGATTATAAGAGTCAGGTTGCGCATTTTATGATCCTCCTTCCGGCCCAGACGGCGACGGTTCCGCGCTCGACGTTGTGAGCGTGGGACCGGTCCCGCGCCGGGAGAGTTTCTGGATCAGCACGAAAAAGAGCGGCACGAAGAAGATGGCCAGGAACGTGGCCGCGAGCATGCCGCCGAACACGCCGGTCCCGATGGACTGGCGGCTGGCCGCACCGGCGCCCGTGGCCAGGACCAGCGGGACCACGCCCATGATGAAGGCCATGGAGGTCATCACGATCGGCCGAAAGCGCAGCTTGGCTGCTTCGATAGCCGCATCCGCCACAGACAAGCCGGCTGCACGGCGCTTGTTGGCAAACTCCACGATCAGGATCGCGTTCTTGGCCGCCAGGCCGATCAGCGTGACCAGCCCGATCTGGAAGTAGATGTCGTTCGTCAGCCCCCGAGCCCACACGGCGGACAAGGCCCCGAAGACGCCGAAGGGAACGGCCAGGATCACGGCAAACGGCACCGACCAGCTCTCGTACTGGGCAGCCAGCACCAGGAAGACCATCATCAGACCAAAGGCAAAGGCCAGGACCGATTCCGATCCGACCTTGTGCTCCTGGTAGGAGATTCCACTCCAATCGATCCCGTAGCCCTGGGGGATCAGGACCTCCTGTGCCAGGCGCTCCAGCGCATCGAGCGCGTGGCCGGAACTGGTGCCCGGCGACGCGGCGCCCAGCACCAGGGCCGTGTTGAATCCATTGAAGTGCGTCACCGGATCGGGGCCGCTGGTGTGTTCCGTCGTCACGACCGTATCCAGCGGAATCATGGAGGCGCCCTGCCCGTTCAGCGCGCGCACGTAGATCTTGGCGATGTCCTCCGGGTCGGACCGGTACTGGGCCTCCGCCTCGGTCTGTACCCGATAGACGCGGCCGAACTTGACGAAATCGTTGATGTAGAGATTGCCGAAATAGGCCTGCAGGGTATCGAAGACCTCGGAGATGGGGACCCCCAGCGTCTTGGCCCGCTCCCGGTTCACGTTGGCATAGATACGAGGGGCGCTGACGCGGAAGCTGGTGCCGATCGCGCCGATGGCCGGGTCCTGCCGGGCCTTGGCAAGAAACTCCTGGGTGATGGCCGCGAACTGCTTGAAGTCCCCGCCGCTGGGGTCTTGCAGTTGCACGGAGAAGCCTCCCGTGGCCCCGAGCCCTCTGATAGAAGGCGCATTGAAGGCCAGGATCAGCGCCTCGGGAATCTTGGCGAATTCCTGGTAGGCCGCTCCGATCAGGGCCTGCACGTGCTCCTGCGGCTTCGTGCGTTCATCCCAGTGCTTCAACGGCAAGAACATCGTCGCGCCATTCGGCCCTCTGGTGTTGAAGACGAAGTTGAGGCCGGACATCGCATCCGTCGAATGGATCGCCGGAACCGAAAGGAAGTATTTCTCCACTTTGCTGAGGACGGCGTCGGTCCGCTGCTTGGACGCCCCGTCGGGAAGCTGAACGACGGTGATGAAGTAGCCCTGATCCTCATCCGGTAGGAAGCTCGGTGGGATCACTTTGAACAAGCCGGCCGAGACGGCCACGAGAATCCCAAACGCCGTCATGACCACCACCGACCGTTTGAGGACGGCTGCCACGGTCGCTGTGTAAGACCTCAGTGTCCAATCGAAGAACTTGTTGAAGACTCCAAACAATCCCCTGCGCGGGCCATGGTGCGGCTTGAGGACCAGGGCGCAGAGGGCCGGGCTGAGCGTGAGCGCGACGAATCCCGAGATGATCACGGACATGGCGATGGTGATCGCGAATTGCTTGTAGAGCTGGCCGGTGATCCCGCCCAGGAAGCCCACGGGCACGAACACGGCACAGAGCACCAGTACGATCGCGATCACGGGCCCCATCACTTCCCCCAAGGCCTTCTTAGCGGCCTCCTTCGGCGAGAGCCCTCCTTGCATCATGTGGCGTTCCACGTTCTCCACGACCACGATCGCATCATCCACCACGATCCCGATGGAGAGCACCATCCCGAACAGCGTGAGAGTGTTGATGGAAAATCCCAGGGCGCTCATGCCGGCAAAGGTGCCGATGAGGGAGACCGGCACCGCCACGCCAGGGATCAGCGTGGCGCGCCAGCTCTGGAGAAAGAGGTAGACGACCAGAATGACTACCACCATGGCTTCCATCAGCGTCTTGACCACTTCCTGGATGGAGACCTCGATGAAGCGTGTCGTGTCATAAGGGATGTCGTACAACACGCCGTGGGGAAAGCTCTTGGCCAGTTCTTTCACCTCTGTCCGAACCCGCTTCACGGTATCGAGGGCATTGGCTCCCGGTGACAGGAAGGTCAAGATAAACACGTTGGGCTTGCCGTTCCACCGTCCTTCCATGGCATAGGACTGGGCGCCCAGCTCGACCCGCGCGACGTCTTTGAGGCGGATCATGGACCCGTTCGGCAAGGCCCGGACGATCATCTCTTCGAAGTCCTTTACTTCCTCCAGGCGTCCGCGCGTAATGACCGGAATGGTGAGCTCGGTTCCTTTCGGAGCTGGCTCCCGCCCGACCATGCCGGCCGGAAAATCCCGGTTCTGCTCACGAACCACGGTTGCAATGTCGGTCGGCGTCAGACTCAGTTGGGCCATACGGACCGGATCCAGGATCAGCCGCATGCTGTAGTTCTGCTGCCCAAACACATAGGCGTCCCCCACGCCGGGGAGCCGCTTGATATCGTCGATCATGCGGAGAATGGCGTAGTTGGAAAGAAAGACGGTATCGTGTGTGGGATCGCTGGAGCTCAGCGCGATGACCGCGAGCAGATCCGGCGACACTTTCTTCACGGTGATGCCCTGGCGGACCACTTCGGGCGGGAGCTGCGGTTCCGCCAGTTTCTCCCGGTTCTGCGTCTGGACCTGGGCGATATCCACGTTCGTCCCGATCTCGAACGTGAGCTGGATGGTCATGTGGCCGTCGTTGGTGCTGGTGGAGTTGTAGTAGAGGAGGTTGTCGATGCCGGGGAGCTGCACTTCGATGGGACGCGCCACCGAATCCGCGATCACCTCCGCGCTCGCCCCTGGATAGTCGGCATCGATTTGGACCACCGGAGGAGTGATTTCCGGAAACTGGGCGATGGGCAGGGCGTGCAAGGACACCAGACCCACCAGAACGATGACGATGGATAGGACCGACGCGAAGATCGGACGGTCGATGAAAAAGCCGGCGCTCACTTCTTGACCTCCGACTTCGCCTGCTCGGTTTTCGCCTGGGGGGCTTGGCTCACGGAGGAGGGGGCCGAGCCGTTGAATGGGATCGGTTTGACGGGCGCGCCGGGCATGATGCGGTGCATGCCTTCCACCACCACCCGTTCCCCGGCTTTGAGGCCTTCCTCGACGAGCCACTGGTTGCCATGCCACGAGGCAGCCTGGATGTCGCGGACCTCGACCTTGTCGCCCTCTCCCACGACATAGACGACCGGCCCCTTTGCCCCTTGTTGCACCGCCCGTTGCGGCACCAGGATCGCCCCGGTCCGTACGGCGCCCAGGAAACGAACCGTGACGAACTGCCCCGGCAGCAGAGCTCGCTCCGGATTGGGGAACACAACCCGCACATCCAGGGTCCCCGTCGTGGTGCTCAGGCCCACGTCGAGCAAATCCAGCATTCCCTCATGCGGGTAGATACTGCCGTCGGCGAAGGTAATGACGCCTTTCAGCTCGTAGACCCCTGCGCCCTGGACCTTCTTTGTCGCCCGCTCTCGGCGCCGCTTGAGAACGAAGTTTTCCGGAGCGCTGACGATGACGTACATGGGATCCACCTGGTGAATGACGGTGAGCAGATCGGTTTGCGCGGAGACGAGGCGCCCTTCGTAGACCCTGGTCCGCTCGATCAGCCCGTCGATGGGGGCAGTGATGAGCGTGTTGCTCAGGTCGAATTGGGCCTTGATCAGATCCGCTTTCGCGGCTTCCAGGGAGGCCTTGGCGGCCAGATCTTCCGCCACCGCGTCGTCCACGTCCTTTTGGCTTACCGCCTGCTCCGCCAGGAGAGGCTTGACGCGGGCAAGGTTTTGCCTCGCCTGGACGACGCGCGCTTCCGCCTGGGCAACCTTGGCCCTGGAGCTGGCCATGGCAGCCCGAAACGGCACGGGATCGATTTGGTACAGACGATCCTCTTGCTTGACATCACGCCCTTCCGTGAAATAGCGCTCCTTGATGATCCCCGTCACCTGCGATCGGATCTCGACGGGACGGGACGATTGGGCTTGTCCGATCAGTTCCGGCTCGTCGGGCACCGTCTGAGGCGTCACCGTGATGACTTCAACTTGCGGGATCGGTTGAGGAGGGGGAGCGCCAACCTCCTGCTGGCAGCCGTACCAGCCCGCGACTCCCACTATGGCGAGCAGGCTCGCCGTCCGTCTTAGTTTGCGAAGGCCACGGATCACGTTACATCTCTCGCTTCAAAAGGCATCCCGGGACAATACGGATCGTGAGGCTCAAATCTTAACAGAAACCCGCACAGGATGCTGGGTGGTACTTAGAGCTGCAGCGGCTTGATCGGCGAGAGCACTGCCGCCGGGTTGTTCTTCCACACCGCCTCGTCCGCATCCACATAGAGTTCCACTTCGTTGCCGTCCGGGTCCTGCAAATAGAGGCTCTGGCTCACGGTATGGTCGCTCATGCCCTCGATCGCAACGCCGGCTTGTTCCAGCTCCCGCTTCGCCGCGCGCAATTCGTCCAGGCTGTCGCCGACTTTGATCCCGATGTGATAGAGGCCGCGCCGGCGACCGGTCATCGGCCCCGGCGCCTCGCCCACCTGAATCAAGAGCAGCTCATGGTGGGTGCGGCCGGAGGTCAGCGCAGCCGCTGTCCCGCCAAAGATCCGCCCAATCTCCTGGAATCCCAGCAGGTCCCGGTAGAAGGCCAGCGACCGGTTCAGATCTTTCACATAGAACACCACGTGACCCAGGTATTGGGCTCTCATCGTATGCTCCCGATGTTGATCACCGCCTCGTTCGTGTCAGCCGAGCCGAGCGACGTCGTCCGGAAAATGTGATCCCGGCCTTCTGCACTTCGCCATAGGGGAGCAGCCAGACCAGCGACTCATCATGGAGGTCCCCTACCTGGATACGGTTGCCCCAGGGGTCCCGGAAGTCGCAGCGAAAGCCAGGGATCGGTTTCAATCCGTATTTCTTGGTGATTTTCCTCCGAACCTCCTTGATCTGCGCCTCATCCCGCACGATCAGGCCGAAGTGTTTCACCCGGTCCGGCTGGAGCTTTTCCACTTCGAAGATGGCCAAGAACTGGTGCTCGCCCAGCTTGCACCAAGCCGCCCCTTCGCCACCGCGCAGCATCGTCAGCCCAAACACGTCCGAATAGAACTTCACCGCTTTCCTGGCATCATCCACCTCGATGACCACGTGGTTGCATCCGTAGACCTGGACAGCCATCGTGTTTCTCCTTCCTTATCTCTTCGCCAGTCCCTTCAAGGGACAGCCAGCCAACCTTAGTTGCGCGAGCACACAGGTTGGTTGGCTGCTTCATTCACTCATCTCCCAGATCAGCACTTCCGCGCCGAGCGCGGCATCGGCTATCAGCTTCCTAGCTCCAGCGGCGGTGAGGCGCACCGCATCCCCGCAGCCCAGCGAGCCGGCTCCCTCCAATTCCACGGCCCCTTTGGCGACGTAGAGATGGACAAAGGGGGCGTCTTGAATCGATACGGTTTCTCCGGGTTTGAGCCGCCCACCCCAGAGGACTGCCCCGCG
>SCVQ01000162.1 GCA_004296865.1 Nitrospirota bacterium | reverse complement strand
GAACCCGGCTTCGCGAATCAGCACTGGGAGCAGCCCCTTCATATTGTCCCCGGCCTCCTCCAGCCAACGCACTATGAGTGAAACGGCAGCCATGACAGCATTGTGAGGCTTCCCGAAATCAGCGACGTGCAATTCCCCGCCAGGTCGGAGAACACGGAACACCTCGCTCAACGTTCGTCGTTTGTTGTCCTTGGTCAAATGGTGGAGGAGCAGACTCGTCAGGACGCGATCGAACATGTGGTTTGGATAGGGCAGCTCAAAGGCCATGCCTTGATCCAGCGTGACCGTCACGCCCGCCTTGGCCACTTTTGCTCTGGCAAGAGCAAGCACCTTGGGGTCCCCATCCAGCCCGACGACGTGAGTTTCCGGGTGAGTCTGTTTGATCAGGATCGTGAGTGTCGCTGTTCCGCAGCCGAGGTCCAACACTCGGTGACCCGGCTGGATGTTCGCTTGCTGCACCAACCGGGGCTTGAACAGCGCTTCCCGCATGGTCCAGCGGATGACCGGATCGTAGAGCGGTGTCAGCCAGTCGAACCGCAGGGCAGGCATGTAACCGTGCTCGTGCTTGCTCACGATTTTTTCTTCTCCAGACCGTCAGCGTTTCCAGCTCTTTGGTTGATCGGCTATCCCAACGTGAAACGACAGGGCTCAGAAGAACGGGTGCGGCGGAGGCGCAAAACGAGTTTCCTTGGGCATCAAGACTTCCCACGCATGACCGGCTATACGCCACCCGCTGTCGCTGTACTCCAAGTAATGAACCTCTCCATACCAGCTATCGATGTTTTCCCGCTGGCCCGTCTCGTTCGAAACCGCCCAGAGACTTCCCGTGCAGGTGATCATCACTGTTTTGGGAGTCCTCTCCGGCAGCACTTTGATTCGCGTGAAGATATGGGAGCCTGAGAAATCGTGATGCGTTTCGAAAAGGTTTTTCCAAACGGTTCTTATCGTGTCTTTCGTGAAACCGCGATGCTTATAGCCTTCAGTGTAGAGGGCCATGACTCCGTCCAGATCACGGTGTCGAACGGCCTCCTCCGTCCGCTTGAATGCCGACATAATCTCTGCAACTGTGTTCTCATCCACTTGGATGTCGGCCGAATGTGCGATAAACGTCCCGCCGAGATCGGGCGTGGGAGGAAGAGGACCAAGGTGGCACCCTTGGAGCGAGATGAGAAGACTCACCAGAGTGCCGGCCCCAACGGCGATCTTTTTCCTGTCCATAGTTGTTCTCCTCTCAGATCTCATGACGAAGTCGTGTCGCGTTTCTTAACCTCGTTATGCCAGCGCCAGATGACATAGATGGGCGGAATGACGATGAGTGTGAGGATCATGGCGGAAAACACGCCCCCAACTTGCGGGGCAGCGATGCGTTTCATCACATCGGCGCCGGTGCCGGCGGCCATCATGACGGGGATCAATCCGATGACATCCACCAGGCCGATCATCGCCATCGGCCGGATGCGCTCCACCGCTCCGCGATGCACGGTCTCAATGAGATCTTCAAGGGTCGCGAGCCCGCCTTCCGTCTTGCGCCGCCTGCAGGCCTCATCCAGATAGGCCAGCATGACCGAGCTGGTCTCAGCTCCTGTCCCGACCACGGTGATGATCCCGACCCAGACCGCGATGCTCATGTTGTAGTCGAGTTCGGCAAGATACCAGAAGGCGCCTACTAGACAGAGCGGCACACCCAGCATCACCATCCCCGTTTCGGCCACCGAGCTAAACGTAAAGTAGAACATCACGAAGATGATGACCAGGGTGAGCGGCACCACCAGTTTGAGCCGCTCTTTGACTCGCTCCATGAATTCATACTGGCCCGACCAGGCGATCGTGTAGCCCGGCGGAAGCTGCACCTTCTCACGCACCACCCGCTTGAGGTCCTTCACATACCCGCCCACATCCCGCCCGGCCATATCCAGAAAGACATAGCCGGCCAGCCTGCCGTTTTCATCCCGAATCATGGGAGGTCCATTCACGAACCGGAGCGTGGCGAGCTGGGCGAGGGGCACTTGCGCACCGGTCGGTGTATCCACGAGCACCCGTCGCAGCTTTTCTGGGTCATCGCGCAACTCGCGGAGGTAGCGCACGTTGATCGGATACCGTTCGCGCCCCTCGATGGTCGTCGCGATGTTTTCACCGCCGATGGCCGTCTCGATGATCCGGCCCACATCCATCAATTTGAGCCCGTAGCGCGCGATCTCCTTCCGGTTGATGTCGAAGTCGAGGAAGTACCCGCCATTGACCCGCTCCGCATAGACGCTGCGCGTCCCCGGCACCTCCCTGAGGACCATCTCGAGATGTTCGCCGATCCGTTCGATCTCTTTGAGGTCGGATCCGAAAATCTTGATCCCGACCGGGGTCCGGATGCCGGTCGTGAGCATGTCGATCCGGGCTTTGATCGGCATCGTCCAGGCGTTGGTCACCCCCGGAAACTGTAACGCCCGGTTCATCTCATCCACGAGTCCCTCATAGCTCAGGCCCGGCCGCCACTGGTCCTTCGGCTTGAGCTCCACCACGACTTCCATCATGCTGAACGGGGCCGGGTCCGTGGAGGTCTCCGCCCGCCCTGCCTTGCCGAAGACCCACTCGACTTCGGGAAATGCCCGGAGCTTCCGGTCCATGAGTTGAAGCAGCCGGCTGGCTTCGGTGACAGACAGGCCGGGCAGTGTCGTCGGCATGTAGAGGATGGTCCCCTCATACAAAGGCGGCATGAACTCGGAGCCCATGCGCTGGTAGGCGGGGATGATGCTGACCAGCAGCCCGATCGACAAGACCACGACCAGCCACCGGTGGTGCAGCGCCGCACGCAGCACGGGCGCATAGAGACGCTGCAAGAGGCGGCTGACGGGGTGCCGCTGCTCAGGGAAGATCCGGCCGCGCGTGAAGGTCGGCAACAACGCCGGAATCAGCGTGATGGCCAGCACCGCGCAGGCGGCAATGCCCAGGAAGTTCGTAAAGGCCAGTGGCTTGAACATCCGGCCTTCCTGCGCCTCGAGGACGAAGACGGGCAAGAAGGAGACCCCGATCACGAGTAACGAGCTGAACATCGCCGGTCCGACTTCTTTGGCCGAATCGATGAGGATCTGCGTCCGGTCGCCGAGTCTGCCGTTGCGTTCCCAGTCCTCCAAGCGCTTGTGCGCGTTGTCCACCATCACGATCGGGGCGTCCACCATGTCCCCGATGGCTACGATAATGCCGCCGAGCGACATGATGTTGATCCCGAGGTCCAAGAAGTAAATGGGAATAAAGGCGATCAGGATCGACAGGGGCAGGCTGAGGATAGGGAGCATAGCGGAGCGAACATGGAGGAGAAAGCCGACGATCAGGACACCGGTGACAATCAGCTCTTCAGCCAGGTTCTCATTTGCCGTGGCGATGGATTCGTGAATGAGGTTGCTGCGGTCGTAGGTCGTGACAACCTTGACACCCTTCGGCATGGAGGGCTCGAGTTCTTTGAGCTTGGCCTTGACGCGCTCGATCACGGTGAGGGCATTCTCGCCGAAGCGCATGACCACAATCCCGCCCGCGACCTCGCCTTCCCCATTCAACTCCACCAGCCCTCGCCGCATGTCGGGACCGAGCCGCACCGTTGCCACGTCGCGCAAGAGAATGGGTGTGCCATTTTCGTTGACGCCCACGGCGATTTCCTCGATGTCCTCGGCCTTCTTGATGTAGCCTCGCCCCCGGACCACATATTCGATCCCGGAAAATTCCACGACGCGACCGCCCACGTCGTTGTTGCTCAGTCGAATCGTTTCCACGATCGAAGGGATAGACAGGCGATAGGCGAGGACTTTGGTCGGATCCAGATTGACCTGGTACTGGCGGACAAAGCCACCGATGCTGGCCACCTCGGCGACTCCTTCCACGGCGCGCAACCAGTAGCGCAGGTACCAATCCTGGAAGCTGCGCAGCGAGGCGAGGTCCTGCTGGCCGGTCTCGTCCACCAGTGCGTATTGGAACACCCAGCCCACCCCGGTTGCATCGGGGCCGAGTTGCGGCGTGACCCCCTCCGGCATGCGCCCGCCGAGTTGGCTCAGACGCTCCAAGACGCGTGTGCGGGCCCAGTAGATGTCGGTGCCGTCTTTGAAGAGAATGTAGACGTAGGAATAGCCGAAGTCGGAAAACCCGCGCACCACGGTCACTTTTGGGGCCGATAAGAGGGCCGTGACGATCGGGTAGGTGATCTGATCCTCGACCAGATCAGGCGACCGTCCCGGCCAGGTGGTGTAGACGATCACCTGCGTGTCGGAGATATCCGGCAGGGCATCGACGGGAGTCTGCTTCATGGCCCAGAGCCCGCCCAGGGCCGTCGAAAAGACGAGCAGAAAGACGATGAAACGGTTTCTCGCACAGTACTCAATGATCCGCTCAACCATGATCAAGCCCGTGACGCGTGAAGGGTGACAGATGACGAGTTAGGAACATTCTCTTCATAGTTCTTGCCTGTCACGCGTCACCCGTTACCTGTCACTTCCCCATCCCGCCCATGCTCTCCACGACCGCTTTCAGGCGACTTTCGCTGTCGATCAGGAAATTGGCGGAAGTGACCACGTGGTCGCCTTCCTTGAGGCCGGTCACGACTTCGTAGTGGGAACCGGTCTTCACTCCAGTCTTGATCACGCGCGGTTCCAGGCGGCCGCCTCCGTGGTGGATGAACACGAGTTGCTTCTGGCCTGATTCGATCACCGCTTCTTGCGGCACCGACAACCGAGTCCCCAGGTTCACCGTCAGCTCCACGTTGGCGTACATGTCCGGTTTCAGCTTCTCGTCGGAGTTATCCACCTCAAACCTCACTTTGGCGGTCCTGGTCTTGGGGTCCAGCGTGGGGTAGACGAACCCGACGCGACCGGTCCACACCGTGCCCGGTTCGTAGGAGAGCGTCACCGCCGCTTTCTGCTCCTTCTTCACAAAAGCCAGCTCGTACTCATAGATATCAGCCAAGATCCAGATGTGGGAGAGGTCGGCGATCGTGTACAGCTCCGCGCCGGGCTCCACGTGCGCGCCGGCCAGCGTCTCCTTCCGGAGCACGGTCCCGGTGATGGGCGAATGGATGGGAAGCGTCTTGAGCACCTTGCCGGTCTGCTCAAGCTCCCGGATATGGTCTTCTGTAATATCCCAGAGTTGGAACCGCCGCCGAGTGGCCTCCAACAGGTCCTTGGAACCGCGCGCCACCTCCGGAAACTCGCTCTCCCCAAGCTGTTTCTGTCCCTGCAAGGCCAGCAGATATTCCTCTTGCGTGGCGACCAAATCAGGGCTGTAGATGGTGAACAGGACCTGCCCCTTTTTGACGTGGTCACCTATCGCGCTGACGAACAGTTGCTCAATCCAGCCGTGGAACTTGATGGTGACCTTGACCAAGCGCCGCTCGTCCGCTGCGACGCGACCCACGGTACGGATCACCTTCTCGAGCGGACGCCGCGCCACCTGCTCGTACTTCACGCCGATCGTCTGCAATCGCTCCAGTGGAATCGTCACCACGCCCGGCACGTCTTCAGCCGTGACACCTTTCTCCTCACGCCTCATGCCTGACGCCTCACGTTTCGTTTCCATGCCGGGCATATCGGCCATGGAGTCCGGCGTCGAGCCGGCAGGCGGCAGGACCGCCGGTCGGCTCATCAGCCAGAGGGCCACGGCGAGGCCGGTGGCCAAGAGGAGGGCTGCGCTGACCAGGGTCCGGCGCGTCATGGCACTGGCCTCCGTCCCTCCGCCTTCGCAGACAGCGGACCACCGGTGACTGCTTCCAGCCTCGCCACCGCCTTCTCGTGCGCGACCATTTCACCGTGCAGCTCCAACTGGCTCTCCTGAAGCGTGAGCAAGCTGTTCAAGAGCGTGAGGAAATCCACCTTGCCGACCCCGTAGCCCGCCTGCGCGGACTGGAGGGCCAGGGTGGACTGCGGGATGATCGCATCCCGAAGGATGGTGATGAGTCGCTCCGCGCGCTGGGCCTGCACGAAGGCATCCTTCACTTGAAAGAGGATATCCTGTCGCGTTGCGGTGAGATCTTCCCGGGCACCGGAGAGGCCGGCCAGGGCCTCCTTCACGCCCTGGCGCTGCTTCGTTTCATAGAAGAGCGGAATTTTGATCCCGAGCATCACTTGGTAGCCGTTATCGTTAATCCGATCGTTCCGAGTCCCCAAGGCGTTCAGATCGAAGTCCGGGTAGTACTGGCGATGGGCGAGGGACACCGCCTGCTCACTCCGCTCGATACCCTTCGCCGAGGCCAGTAAAATAGGCGAGAAGGCCTCGGCTCGCCGAGCCAATTCGGGGAGAGGCAGGGTCAGGAGCGGGACTCGAATCTCCTCCGGCGTCCCCAGCGGGTCAGCGGGCGGCCGATTCAGCAGGCGATTGATCGCTGCGTGGAGGCTCTCTTTCTGTTGCTCCAAGACCGCCAGTCGGTCCAGAACCCGCGAGATCTCCACCTGGGCACGGAAGACATCCTGCTGAGCCGCCTGCCCGACGCTGTAGCGGGCTTTGGCGGTTTTCTCAAACTGGATCAGAAGGGCTTTGTTCTTCTCCACAATTTCGGTGCTCTTGTGGATGAAGTGTAACGTGAAATACGTCTCTTTCAGGCTGGCAATGAGCCGGAGCTTGGTTGCGAGGAACTCCTGCTCGACGCGCTCGGCCTCCCGCTGGGCCACTTCACCCTTGAGCTTCAGCTTGCCGGGAAACGGAATCTCCTGTCCGAAGCCATACATCGCGCCTTGGAGGGGCTCGGTCATGGGCATCCGCTGGTACCCGAGTTGGAGTTTCGGGTCCGGGAGAGTTTGCACCTGCGGTACGACCGCCTGGGCTGCCTCCCACCGTTGGCGTGCCACCTTGATTTCCGGGTTCCGTTGAGTGAGTTCCTCGATGAGGCTCTCCAATGAAAGCCGCGTGTCGTCCGCCGCCTGAGCAGGCTGGGCGGAGAACGTGACAAACGCCATCAGAGATAGCCAGGCTGTGGCCAGGATCGTTGTACGAAGGGGATTCACGGTCTTCATGATGCACCTCTTATTCGAGAGATGTCAGCTATCAGCGGTCAGCTTTCAGCCAAAACATGAATAAGGCGCCAACCATCAGCTTTCAGCCTCAAGCTGACGGCTGAAAGATGAGGGCTGAGCGCTTTGTGGTGAATCAGATGCGGAACGTGGACAGGCGCGTAAAGAGCGGAGGTCCTGACCTGGCAGGGGCGGTGTCGGCAGGAGCATGGGCTGACAGGCCGGCATGGGGCAAGTCCGGACCGAAGGACTCGATGACGAGGGTTGTGGGTGTGGCGGGCGAGCCGACTGATGTTGAAGAAGCGGGCAGGGAGTCCGCACACATACTGCCTGCCTCCATCGTGTGTCCGACATGGGCCATGTGGATAGTGGCCGCCATCCCGACGGCTGGCGGCATCACCGGGCAGAGACTGCCGATGACTTGGCACAGGAAGAGCGTTACAACCACCGTCGTGGAAAGCAGGTCGAGCAGTCTGTTGCGAGTCGATCGCATGAACATCAGTGTATTCCTGGCTTCTCACGTGTGCAAGCACCACACCAGAATTGGTTCATTGACGATTGACCGCAGAATTGATGATTGGTTCATTGTCGGATTGACGATTGCAGAAAAATTGTTTCATTGACGAATGGCTGCTCCTTCAATGACACAATGTTTCAATGGTTCAATCGTCAATTCTTCCCTACCGTACCACCAGGACCGAACAGGGGCTGTGCTGCACCAGCCTCATCGAGACGCTGCCGAGGAAGAAGCGCGCGACGGCCCCGAGGCCTTTGGCTCCGGCCACGACCAGGTCTATGCCGTGCTGTTCTGCGACCTTCATGATCTCGTCGGCGGGATGGCCCAGCTTGGACACTTCTTCCACCTCGTAGCCGGCCTTTGCCAGCTTGTCCGCGTAATAATGGACGAGTGCCTTGCCGGTCTCCTTGACCTCGGGATACTTCAAAAAGGGCATGACGTGCAGGACCGTCACTTCGATCGCGAGCGGCGCGTCGTTCTGACCGGTCCGCCGCGCCTGCATTTTCTTCAGCACAAATTGCAGCGCTTTCTCCGAGGAGGTGGACCCGTCCGTGGCCAGGAGGATGCGGCGGATCGGGCGGGGCGACTGCTTGACCACCAGCACGGAGCAGGATGCGTGCTGGGTGACTGCGGACGAGACGCTCCCCAGAAAAAATCGGTCCAGGGCGTCTAAGCCTCGGTGCCCGATGGCGATCAGCCCGTTGCGTCCGGCTCGCTTCAAGATGGCCGGCACGACCGCTTCCTTGGCGGTGAGGACTTTTCCCTGGACTCGGAGGGTTGCCAGGAGCGCGGTGGTCTCGGCCGCCACCTCCTTGCCCCGGGCCAGCAGCCGCTTGATCTCGGCCTGGATGACGTGCTCCGTGCCGACGATGATCGGCTGCACCATGAAGGGAGCCCTCAAGGCTGCCACGTCGATGACGTGCAGCGCCGTGATCTGGTTGGGTGGCGTCACGGGCATCCGCGCCGCCCACTCCGTCGCCCACCGCCCGTATTTGGACCCGTCCACCGGTACGAGAATTTTCATGTCAACCCCCGTGATGTGTGATGCGTGCCGCGCGAGGCGTGATGAGTCCGGTTCTCTTCTTCCCCATGCTCATCACCCATCACGCATTACGCAGAACGTAGTTGTTCGATTTTGACGCGCGGGACCAGCCGCTGCACGTCGATTAATCGGCAGAGCTGATTGCCCGGCGCCAGTGTCGCGGCGGTGCCAGCCGCCGTTGCATAGCGCACCGCGTCTTCCACGGTCTTCCCGCCCGCGTGTCTGAAAACGAATCCGGCTACGGTCGAATCGCCGGCTCCCACTGTGCTCCGGACTTTTACGGGTGGAGGCACGGCGCGAAGCAGGAGGGGAGAGCGGTGACGCGTCCCGCTCACCACCAGCAAGCCTTGACGGCCGCGCGACACCAGGACGACGTTCACCCCGCCACGGTTCAACGCGGTCGCGGCGGCCAGGATGTCGGCCTCGGTCCGGAGCGGTCGCCCCGACACCCGTTGCAACTCCTTCACGTTCGGCTTGATCGCAAAGGGTCTGGCCTTGAGCCCGGCCTTGAGACAAGGGCCGTCCGCATCCAGGACGGCTTTGGCGCCGCGGCGCTGGACCAGCCTGACGATTTGGTAGTAGGCGTCCAGGGCAACCCCGCGCGGGAGGCTGCCGCCGAGGACGACGTAGGCATCGCGCAAGTCCAGTAAGCGGAGGTGCTCGAGGAAGCTTCGCCATTCCTCGGCGGTGACGGTGGGCCCTCGGGCATTCAGCATCGTCTGGGTGCCGGCCTTCCGATTGTTGACGATGATATCCCGACGGGTTTCCTGGGCGATGGGCGTGAAATACGTGGTCACACCCTCCCGCTTGAGCAAGTCCAGCAGGACCTGGCCGTTGTGGCCGCCGATGAATCCGAGAGCCATGCTGTCGCCACCCAGGTGCCGGATGGCGCGGGAGACGTCAATGCCTTTCCCTCCGGCATAGAGGCACTCGGATTTGACGCGGTTGGCATCGTCCACCGTGAGGTCGTCCACCTCAAGATAGTGGTCCAGGGCCGGATTCAAGGTGATCGTATAGATCATGATGCAATAAGGAGCGACGAACCCTGTACGAGCAAAGACGTCTTACTCAGGAAACGATTCCGGGGCCTTCACGTGTTGCCAACCTTCCCCTTCGAGGGTCCGGAGGAAAGCCACCAAGTCCTTTTTCTCCTCTTTCGTCAAATTGAGCGAAATGATCAGATTGTCCTGGAAGGGATTCTTAATCCCCGCTTTGTTGTAGAACT
>SCVQ01000161.1 GCA_004296865.1 Nitrospirota bacterium | reverse complement strand
GAAAGGGCGCCGAGGCGTCTTGATCACCTTCGAGGGGGTCGAGGGAAGCGGAAAGTCGACCCAGTGCGCAAGACTCGCCAAGCTCCTTCGGGAAGACGGCTGCCGCGTCGTGGAAACGCGCGAACCGGGCGGCACGCCCCTCGCCGAACGCATCCGCTCCCTCCTGCTCACCGGTCCTTCGAAACCGCCGTCAGTCTCGGCCGAGCCGATCGATCCGCGCTGCGAGGCGCACTTGGTGCTTGCTTGCCGGAGCCAACACGTGGCCCAGGTGATCGAGCCCGCGCTTCGAGAAGGCGCCGTGGTTTTGTGCGATCGATTCGTAGACTCCACCCTCGCCTACCAGGGCTATGGGCGCGGGCTGGACATCCGGGCCCTGCTCAGCCTGAACCGCTTTGCCACGCAAGAACTGGCGCCGGACCTGACGCTCCTCTTCGACCTTCCCGTTGCGACCGGACTCTCACGACGCCGACGAGAGCGCGGGGTCGCGTTGAACCGGATGGACCGCGAAACTCGACGATTTCACGAACGCGTCCGCAGAGGCTTTCTCGACCTGGCCGCCCGCTATCCACGCCGGATCAAAGTGCTGGACGGAAGTCCTGACCAAGACCTTATCGCGGCAACAGTCGCGGGGATCGTCAGGAAATTTTTGTCGAAAAGTCGCACGGCCAAAAAGTCTAACCCTCAACCGATCGCGCCTCGTCAACACTGACGTTGCAACGTTCCGACTGTATGACGTTTTAACATGCCCTTCAACGATCTCATCGGACACGAGAGGCCCAAAGCCATCCTCAAGGCGTCGATCCTGCACGACCGGGTGGCGCACGCGTACCTGTTCCATGGAGAAGACGAGATCGGCAAGCGGCTGGCCGCCATCCGGTTCGCCCAGGCCGTCAACTGCGATACCGACTACGGGCCGGGCGGACCCGACGCCTGCGGCACGTGCCAGTCGTGCTGCCAGATCGAGGCTCACACCCATCCGGATTTCCGACTGATCGAGCCGGACCAGGAACTCGCCAACCCGCAGATCAAGATCGAACAGGTCCGCGAGCTGGAGCAGCAGATCGTCTACCGCCCCTTGACCGGCAGGCGCAAGGTCTGCTTGATCGACGACGCGGACCGCCTGACCCAGGGCGCAGCCAACGCGTTGCTCAAAACGCTGGAAGAGCCCACGGCCCACAGCTTGTTTCTGTTGATCACCAGCCGGCCCTCCGCCCTCCCCGCCACCGTGCGATCCCGATGCCAAGCCATCCGCTTTGTGCCGCCGGCCAGGACCCAGGTGGAAGCCGCGCTGATTACACGTCGGGAGATGCCTCCCGACGACGCCCGGTTTCTCGCCATGGCCACACAATCCAGGATCGGGCAGGCCCTGAAGGCCGACGTGCCGACGCTCCGCGCACAACAAGACGAATTCTGCCGTCTCACTGCTCCGGCGTCGCTGCAGTCCATTGCCACGCTCCTGACGACGGCCGAAGCCCTCCACAAATCGGATCGCGCGCCGGAGGCCCTGGAATGGATCGCGCAATGGGGCAGGGATTTGGTCCTGGTCGGCGTCGGTGCCGATCCCGACGCCCTGCTCAACCTGGAGCGGCTGGCCGATTTACAGCACGCAGCCCGCGGTCCCCAGCTTGGCAATCTCCTGGACTTGCTCGCAGAAATCGAAACGATCCAACGGTCATCGGCGAGAAACCTGAACCTCCAAATGGCGCTCGAAAATATTCTGCTCCGGCTGCGGGATGCCGTCTGCGCGCCGGCCGAATCCCGTCTCCCGTGAGAATCTAGCTTTCTAGCCCGTCAGCCTGTTATCTTGAGCGGGACATGCCAAAAACTTTTTACATCACAACCCCCATCTACTACGTGAACGACGTGCCGCACATCGGGCACGCCTACACGACCGTGGCTGCCGACGTACTGGCACGCTACCATCGGCTACGCGGAGACGACGTGTTTTTCCTGACCGGCCTCGACGAACATGGCCAAAAAGTCCAGCAGGCCGCGGCCAAGGCCGGCATTGATCCTCAGACCTACTGCGACGGCATGGT
Organism: Nitrospirota bacterium; assembly: GCA_004296865.1. Classification (GTDB taxonomy): domain Bacteria; phylum Nitrospirota; class Nitrospiria; order Nitrospirales; family Nitrospiraceae; genus SCVQ01. Next base: position 1,439 of record SCVQ01000161.1, on the reverse strand, counting down.
CCCGCGATTTCAGAATCTTTGGAGTAGGCTGAATATCTCCAATGACGCGTTCATTCGTACGACTGATCCCGAACATAAAAAAATCGTTCAGACTAAACTTCAGGAGCTCTACAACAAGAACCTGATTTATCAGAGAGAGTACACCGGCTGGTACTGCACTTTCGACGAGCGGTTCTGGACTGAGAAGGACGTCGTGGATGGGCTCTGTCCTGACTGCAAACGTCCCGTCGAGCAGCTCAGCGAGAGCAATTACTTTTTCCGGATGGGGCGATACCAGGACCGGCTCATCAAACACATCCAAGACAATCCACACTTCATCAGGCCCCACTCACGGAACAACGAAGTCCTCGGCTTCCTGCAGAAGCCCCTGGAAGACCTGTCTATCTCGCGCCCCAAGTCGCGTCTCTCGTGGGGGATCGAACTCCCTTTTGATCCCAGCTACGTCACCTATGTCTGGTTCGACGCGCTGGTGAACTATATCTCGGCCCTGGAGTACTTACCTCCCAAGCCATCGTTCGACCGGTACTGGCCAGCCAATGTTCATCTTGTCGGCAAGGACATTCTGACCACCCATGCCGTGTACTGGTCCACGATGCTCATGGCCCTGGGCATTGAACTGCCGACCACCATTTTCGCCCACGGTTGGTGGACGGTGAACGGCGAGAAGATGTCCAAGAGCCGAGGCAATGTGGTGGACCCCAATGCCATCGTGGACGAACTTGGCGCGGACGCCTTCCGGTACTTTCTCCTACGCGAGGTCCCCTTCGGCCATGACGGCGATTTTTCCATGGCGTCCCTCATCGGCCGCATCAACACGGACCTCGCCAACGACCTGGGGAACCTCTTAAATCGCACCTTGACGATGATCGAGCGATTTGCAAAGGGGGTCGTGCCTCAACCGCAAGAAACCGCCAGGGTCGACCACCTGCTTCAACGTCAGGCCGTTCAGCTTCCGGATGTGGTGGATGACCATCTTGCCAAGCTTGAATTCAACAGGGCCCTGGAGTCGATGTGGGGAGTGGTTCAGGTCGCCAACCAACACATCGACAAAAATGCTCCCTGGAAACTGGCGAAGGAGGAAGAGAATCGACCGGTGCTCGATACGGTCCTCTATGATGCGGCCGAAGCGCTCCGTATCGTGGCGCTCATGCTGTCTCCCTTCATGCCGCACGCGGCGAATGAGATTCAATGTCAGCTTGGACTGACGGTTGCCCAGCTGCCTTCTGCATTCAACTGGGGAGGCTTGCGGCCTGAAACCAAGATCGCCAAGGGCAAACCCCTGTTCCCACGTATCGAGACGACCATCAGCCAAGGAGATTCACGCGTGAATCAGGAACAACCAACGGCTTCAACTCCACCATCCCAGCCGACCGTGGCCGCCCCCCCTGCTCCAGCAACACCGGAAACGCATATCTCGATCGAAGAATTTCAGAAGATCC
>SCVQ01000016.1 GCA_004296865.1 Nitrospirota bacterium | reverse complement strand
TGGCGAGCCGACCTGCCACTCGAGCGTCCTGGCGCGCCAGGGATTCGGCCCGGCGACGGGACCGCGGACCCACGATCGGATGAAGTTGTAAAGGAAGACGAGCATGGAGAGCCCGATCATCCAGGCGGCCACGCTCGCCCACAGGTTGAGCGCACCCAGCTCGGCCGGATAGTCCGCGACCCGGCGACGCATCCCCTGGATCCCCAGCCAGAACATCGGCAGGAACGAGGCATTGAAGGCCAGGGTGAACCACCAGAAATGGAGCTTGCCCAGTCGCTCGCTCATGAGTCGACCGGTGAACTTCGGGAACCAGTAGGTCAGCCCGGCGAACAACCCGAAGATCATCCCGCCCACGATCGTGAAATGGAAATGAGCGACGACGAAATACGTATCGGTGAGGGCCAGGTCGGTCGGCACGTCGGCCAGGTACACGCCCGTGATACCGCCGATGAGAAAGCACCAGATGAACCCGAACACCCAGAGCATCGGCGTCGCAAAGCGCAGGCGCCCGAGCCAGATGGTGCCGATGGCAGAAAAGAAGACGATCCCCGTCGGCACCGAGATCAATTCAGTCGAGATCATGATCGGGATATGGAAGAACTCGGCCATGCCGCTGACGAACATGTGGTGCGCCCAGACCATGAAGCTCAGCACGCCGATGGCCACGAACGACAGGACGGCGAGGCCGTACGCGAACAGGGGCTTGCGGGAAAAGACCGGCACGATCTCAAGGATGGCGCCGAAGGCCGGCACGGCCATGACGTAGACGGCGGGATGCGAGTAGAACCAGAACAGGTGCTGGTAGAGAATCGGATCGCCGCCGAGGGCCGGTCGGAAGAAGTCCGTGCCGATGAGCCGGTCGAAGAGGGACATCGTGAGGGCACTCGCCACCACCGACGTGGCCACGAGGACGATCGCGGTCGTCACCAGCAGGGACCACACGAAGATCGGGAGCCGCATCATCGACATTCCGGTGGTCCGCATGCGTGCGACCGTGACCAGGAAGTTGACCGCGCTCACGATCGACGAGATGCCCAGGGTGATGAATGTCAGCAGGAAGGCCTGCTCGCCGAGGTTGGCCTGGCGGCTCAGTGGCGGATAGCCCGTCCAGCCGGTGTCGAAGCCCCCGAACACGGGGTTGAGCAGGATCAACAGGAGCGCCGGTGGGATCAACCAGAAACTGAGCGCATTCAGTCGAGGAAAGGCCATGTCCCGGGCGCCGATCATGAGCGGGACGAAGTAGTTGCCGAGGCCACCCACGATCGTGTTGAGGGCCACGAAGATCATCAACGTCCCGTGGGTGCTCATGATCGTGTTGTAGGTGTCGGTGCCGAAGATCTGGCCTGGCTGGGCGAGCTCGAGCCGGATCAGCATTGCCAGGAGACCGGCGATCAGGAACAGGCCGAGGAACGCCACCAGGTATTGAATCCCGATGACCTTGTGGTCGGTGGTGAATCGGAAGTAGCGGGTCCAGTCCCCGGAACGGCCATGGGCCGCGGCCTGGCCGGTGGTGTTGACAGGGCGTCCCAGCACCCACGCTGCCCACGGGCCGAACGCCCCAAGGCCTGCCAACCAGCCGACCATCAAACCGATATACGAGAGGGCCAGGAAGCCGCCTGGCGTGATCTCCACACCCGATTGGGCCGCGGCCACCAGGGGCAGTGCACCAATCACGCCGCCCAGCAGCCCGCCGAGCACGCCCCTGACCAGGCCCGCGCGACGCACTCGCATCATCCGCACGCTCGTGTCCGTCACGCCTACCCTCCCGGATGCGGCGGCTGGAGTTTGACCCAGTCGTCGAACGCCGTGGGGTCCATCACGGTCACGGGGGTGGTCATGCGCGTGTGGCCGAGGCCGCACAGTTCGGCGCACTGGACCCCGTATTTCCCGATCAGGTTCGGGGTCACGTAGATCTGGGTCTCGCGGCCGGGCACCGCGTCCTGCTTGACGCCGAACGCCGGCACGGAGAACGAGTGGACGACATCCTCCGAAATGATCGTGATGTGGATCCGGCGATCGACGGGCAGCACCAACTCGCTGGAAGCAATCCCCAGATCCGGGTAGTCGAACTCCCATTGCCACTGCTTGGCGTCCGCGCGGACCTCGAGATCCGCGTGCTGTTCGCCGCGAATCTCGAGCAGACCAGCTGTTCCGTAGGCGGCGAGCCCGACCACCATGACGAAGGTGCCGAGCACCCAACCGGCTTCAAGACGGCGGTGGCCATGAATGGGCGGGCCATCGCCGTCGTCGTCCCCCGCCCGGAACC
>SCVQ01000160.1 GCA_004296865.1 Nitrospirota bacterium | reverse complement strand
TGGTGCCCCCGTCGCGCGCGGAAGCGGCGCGGCAGATCTGGGGTTTGCTCTATGCCGACAACGGAAAACACCGGTTTTCTGCCGATTTGATCCCGAGTGAGAAGACTATCGAAAGGCTGCTCGGCGAAATTGCGCGCAGCGTGTGGGCCAAATCCACCATGGGTTCCAAGAGCCGCAGCGCGCATGAAGCGCACCCCGGAGAATACCGTAGCGAGGGCTTTCTCGACCTGGTTCAAATGGATCACACTAGGGGCGACGTCATCCTGGTGGACAGCCTGAAGCGCGAGGAACTCGGACGGCCGTGGATTACATTCCTCATCGAGATATGGACCCGTTCCATCATCGGTTACTACGTCAGCTTCGGCGATCCCTCGATTTTCCGGTGCGGAAGGGCTGTCGCCAGCGCGTTGCTGCCGAAAGAGCCGGTCCTCAAGCATCTGGGTGTCGATGTAAGCTACCCGATGTATGGTCTGTTCCGGCGCCTGCACGCCGATCAGGCCAAGCCGCATCGATCCGAGGCCTTCAGGAGGGCCTGTGTTCGCAATGGTATCGACCCCGATGTCCGCAAACCCGGGCCTGCGCATCTTGGCGGCCACATCGAGCGGCTGATCGGCACAATGGTCGGAAAACTGCGGCTTTTGCCGGGTGCGACGGGATCGAATGTCTCGGCGCGAGATGGCTACGATGCGCAAGGCGAGGCAGCCATGACACTTGCGGAATTCGAACGCTGGTTGCTGTGCCAGATCGCGGTTTATCACCACACACAGCATAGCGCTCTCGGCGGACTTTGCCCCGCCCAGATGTGGCAACGTGAGGCCGTGCGCCATGTCCCGTTGCTTCCGGTTTCGGTCGATCCGGACGAGCTCTTCCGCCAGTTTCTGCCCGCAAAGACGTTGACGGTGCATTCGAAGGGGGTCCAGATCAAACATCGTCATTATTGGCACCAGGCGCTTGGCAGACGGTTAGGGCAGAAGATCGAAGTCAGCTGGGACGAACGCACCATCCAGCATGTTTATGTCGAACTTGATGGCGGCTTCGTGGAAATGCCGGTGATCGGTCAATATCCGGATGTATGGGAGGCCGACTGGGAAGCTGCCAGAGCCAAGGTGAGAGCCCTGGGCCGCGCCTACCAGGTCGATGGCGGCCGGACGGCGACGGCCCGTGCCATTGCCGCGGCCAACCAGGAAGTCCATCAAGCCCGGGCCCGAACCAAGGAGGCGCGGCGGCGGGCAAAGCGCCGGGAAGGGGAGGGGACCACGATCGCGGACCTGCGGGCGCCACAAAGGCCCGAAAAACCGCGCATTCAGTGGAAACCAGTGGCGGACCTCGGTGAGGATGACTGGCTCAAGGTGGCACCATGAGCAGCATCGAAACTTCTTCCGCCCCCGCGCTCTCGTCCTCATTCTGGATCGATTTTGACGAAGCCCGCAACGCTGTCGAGACCATCGTCGAGGTTGCCCATGACGATCCCGAGGAGCGCCCGACCTGTATCGTGCTCACCGGCCAGTCGGGCATGGGCAAGACCTCTATTCTGCGCGAGGCGCAGCGGCGTCTTATTGAATGCTTCCCCGAACCCGCCGG
>SCVQ01000159.1 GCA_004296865.1 Nitrospirota bacterium | reverse complement strand
TCATCCGCCGGTTTCTCCTCGCCAGGCTTCCGCTCGGTTTTGCGGGCCTTTTCTTTTTCCTCGAGCAGCTTGGCAGCCAGTCCGATATCTTCCGGCGGCATCGGCGGCCCGATCGTCCCGCAAGCGGACAATCCGGCCAGTCCCATGAACAGGGCGACGAGCAGCGCGCCGACCAGGCCGGAGGACTTCACTTCAGCGCTCCTTCCAAGGCCTTGATCCTGGCCGTCACCCGCTTCCTGGCGGTTCCGCCGATCTGCGCCTTCCGCTCGATGGCTCCTTCCACCGTGACCACGTCCAACACGTCTTTCTCGAACTGCGGCGAGAACGTCCGTAAGTCGGCCAGCGTCAAGTCGCGCAGGTCCCGGTTGCGATCCAAACAGGCCCGCACGATGCGCCCCGTCGTTTCGTGGGCCTCGCGAAACGGCACGCCCTTCGTCGCCAGATAGTCCGCCAACTCCGTCGCCAGCAGGTAGCCGGAGCCGGAAGCCTTGGCCAGCACCGCGCGATTGAACGTGAGCCCTGCGATCAATTCGGCCGCCACCTCCACCGAGGCCAGGACGGTGTCCAGCGCGTCGAACAGCGCTTCCTTGTCCTCTTGCAGATCCCGATTATAACTGAGCGGCAACCCTTTGAGCGTGGTCAGGAGGGCCAACAGGTGGCCGTAGACTCGGCCCGTCTTGCCCCGCAGCAGTTCCGGCACGTCCGGATTTTTCTTCTGAGGCATCATGCTGCTGCCCGTGCAAAAGGCGTCCGGCAAGTCCACGAATTGAAATTCCTGTGACGACCACAGAATCAATTCCTCGCTCAGACGGGACAGGTGCATCATGACGAGGGCCAGCGCGGCCAGCACCTCGACCACGAAGTCCCGATCCGCGACGGCATCCAGGCTGTTCTCGGTGACCGAGGGAAATCCCAGGAGCTTGGCGGTGTATCGTCGGTCAACCGGATAGTTGGTTCCGGCCAGGGCCCCGGAGCCGAGCGGCAGCACGTTCAGCCTCGCCAGCGCGTCCCGCACCCGCCCCTTGTCCCGTTCGAGCATCTCGACGTAGGCCAGCAGGTGATGGGCCAGCAAGACCGGCTGGGCGCGTTGCAGATGTGTGTACCCCGGCATGACGACGTCCAGGTGTGTGCGCGCCTGTTGCACAAAGGCCCGCTGCAATGTTGCGAGCCGGCCCGACAACAACCCGAGCACGTCCCTCAGATAGAGGCGCAAGTCCAGCGCCACCTGGTCGTTTCTGCTCCGCCCCGTGTGGAGCTTGCCCCCCATCGGGCCGATGAGTTGCGTGAGCCGTCGCTCGATCGCCATGTGGATGTCTTCATCCTGCGGGACGAAGTGAAAGCGGCCCGCATCCAACTCGCCCCGCACCGATTCCAGCCCGCGGAGAATCGCCGCCGTTTCCTTGCGGGTCAGCACGCCGGCTTTCTCGAGCGTCTTGCAATGGGCGATGCTGCCCGCAATGTCGTAGGCGTAGAGCCGTCGGTCGAAGGCGAGCGAGGAGGTGAACGCTTCCACCAGCCGGTGCGTGCGCTCGCGGAACCGCCCGCTCCAGAGTTTTCCTGTTCCGGCTACGAGTTTCTTCTTCCCCATGCCAAGCTCTTACATTACTCAATGATGAACGCGGAACGATGAAGGATGAACGACGGAATAGGGATTCTTCCATTCATCGTTCAGCATTCCTCGTTCATTGTTTCTTCGATCGGCGCTGGGCCCGGATCGCCAGGCGCAGCGCGTTGAGGCGGATGAACCCTTCGGCGTCTTTCTGGCGATAGACTTCGTCCTCTTCGAAGGTGGCCAGGTCCAGCCGGTAGAGGGACCGCTCCGACCGCCGGCCGACCACCGTGCAACTGCCCTTGTACAATTTTACGCGAACGGTGCCGGTCACGTCCTGCTGCGCTTCGTCGAGAGTCTTCTGCAACAGTTCCCGTTCCGGCGCGTACCAATAGCCGTAGTAGATCAGTTCGGCGTAGCGCGGAATGAGGCTGTCGCGAAGGTGCAGGACCTCCCGATCCATCGTGAGCGACTCCAGGCCCCGGTGTGCGACATGGAGGATCGTGCCGCCCGGCGTCTCGTAGACGCCACGCGACTTCATGCCGACGTAGCGATTTTCGACCAAATCCACGCGGCCGATGCCGTGCGCCCCGCCCAGACGGTTCAGGTGGGCCAGCAACGTCGCCGGGCTCATTTTCTTTCCGTCCACCGCAACGGGATCGCCCCGGTCGTAGTCGATTTCGACCAGCCGGGGTTTGTCCGGCGCTTTCTCCGGCGAGACCGTCATCTGGAAAATTTCGTCCGGCGGCGCCTTCCAGGGATCTTCCAGGATGCCGCCTTCGTAGCTGATGTGGAACAGGTTCGGGTCCGTGCTGTAGGGCTTGGCTTTGGTCGCCGTCACCGGAATGCCGTGGGAGGAGGCATACTCGATGAGCTCGCGTCGCGACCGGAAGGACCAGTCACGCCAGGGGGCGATGATCCGGACCCTCGGATCCAGCGCCAGGTAGGTCAGCTCGAACCGGACCTGATCGTTCCCCTTGCCGGTCGATCCGTGCGAGACCGCGTCCGCGCCTTCCTGTTGGGCCAGCTCGATCTGGCGCTTGGCGATGAGCGGCCTGGCGATCGAGGTGCCCAGCAGATACGTGCCTTCGTAGACCGCGTTGCCACGCAGCATGGGAAACACGTGGTCCTTGATGAAGACCTCGCGCAAGTCCTCGACGTAGACTTTGCAGGCGCCCACCGCCAGTGCCTTGGCTTTGACGGCCTTGAGGTCCTCTCCCTGGCCCAAGTCTGCGCAAAAGGCTACCACCTTACAATCGTAGGTCTCCTGGAGCCATTTGAGGATGACTGACGTGTCCAAGCCGCCCGAATAGGCCAGCACCACCTTTTTAACTGTCTGCCGGTTCATAGCTTCCTTCTGTGCTCACCGTTCCGTCGAGGTTTTTCCAACAACTCGACCAGGATCGCCTTCTGCATGTGCAGACGGTTTTCCGCCTGGTCCATGACGACGGATTGCGGCCCGTCCAACACCCCGGCCGTGATCTCCTGCCCGCGATGTGCGGGCAGGCAGTGCATGACGAGCGCATCCGGTTTGGCGCTTTTCAAGAGCCGTTCGTTGACTTGATAGGGGGCCAGGGTCTTCACACGACGCGACTGTTCCCGCTCCCGTCCCATGCTGACCCAGACATCGGTATAGACCACGTCGGCGCCCTTGACCGCGACGTGCGGGTCTTCGACGAGCTCAACCTCGGCACCGGTCCGGTCCGCTTCGATGCGGGCTTGGTCCACGATCCGCTGATCCGGCTCATAGCCGGTCGGACAGGCGAGGCTGATGCCCATGCCCATCTTGGCCGCGCCCTCGATCAGCGAGTTGGCGACGTTGTTGCCGTCTCCGACGTAGGCGATCTTGAGGCCCTTCAAGGTGCCTTTCTTCTCCTTGATGGTCAGCAGGTCCGACAGGGCCTGGCAGGGATGGCACAGGTCTGTGAGCCCGTTGATCACCGGAATCGTGGCTTCGCGCGCCCACTCTTCGACCGTCGCCTGGTCATAGGTTCTGATGACGAGGCCGTCGAGATACCGCGAGAGCACGTGGGCGGTGTCCGCCACGCTTTCGCCGCGCGAGAGCTGGATCTCCGCGGCCGACAAAAACAGGGACTGTCCGCCGAGCTGGTTGATGCCCGCTTCGAAGGACACCCGGGTCCTGGTGGAGGGCTTCTCGAACAACAGGCCCAGGGTGCTGCCGGTCAGTCGTTGGTGCAGGACCCCGCGACGCTGCAGCGCTTTGAGCGCCGCCGCCAGCGTCAGGAGTGCCGCGATCTGGCCTCTGGGAATGGCGGCGATCGTCAGGAGGTCTTTTCCAAGGGGACCCCGCGATTCTCGACCGGACGGGCCCGTCGTGCTCGTGCTCGTGCGCGCGGCGCGCGGCTGGCGACCTCTATGAACGTTTCGAGGGGACAACGATTCTCCTCACTGGTTGCTCGAAGGGACCCCGGCGATGCGGCCGTTCGATCTCTCGTTGCAGGCCGCCGGCTAGACCCGCTTGCTCAGCATATTCGAGAGCGCATCCAGCAGCCGGTCGATCTCGCGCTGAGCAATGATGAGGGGCGGAACGAACCGCAACACCCGATCCACCGTACAGTTGATCAGAATTCCGCGGGCCAGGCAGTCCGTCACGACCGACTTCCCATCGATCGTCAGTTCCATGCCCTGCAGCAGTCCCAACCCGCGGACATCTTTGACGATCGGCAGGCGGTCTTTGCAGTCCAGCAAGCCCTTGGCCAGGTAGTCGCCCATCCGGCGGCCCTGCTCCAAGACCCGGCCTTCCAGCAGGACTTGCAGCACCGCCAGCGCCGCAGCGCAGGCCAGGGGGTTGCCGCCAAAAGTGGAGGCGTGCGTTCCAGGGGTGAAGGCGGCAGCCACGTCGTCCGTCGCCAAACAGGCGCCGATCGGCACCCCGCCTCCCAGCCCCTTGGCCAGGGTCATGACGTCCGGCTCGACGCCCAGTTGCTCGTAGGCGAACAACGTTCCGGTGCGCCCCATGCCGGTCTGAATCTCGTCGAAGATCAGCAGGACATCGCGCTGCCGGCACAGGTCCCGCAGCCCCTTGAGGTAGGCGCGGTCCGCGACGTGAACGCCGCCTTCTCCCTGCACCGGCTCCAGCAGCACGGCGGCCGTGCGGTCGGTCAGCACCGCCTCCACCGCAGGCAGGTCGTTGAACGGGACGTAGGTGAAGCCGGGCAGCAGCGGTTCGAACCCTTTCTGGACTTTGTCCTGGCCCGTGGCCGAGAGGGTGGCCATCGTCCGGCCGTGAAAGGATTGCCGCATCGTGACGATCTCGTAGCGGTCTGGCCCGTATTTCAGGTGCGAATACCGACGGGCCAACTTGATCGCCGCCTCGTTCGCTTCCGCGCCGCTGTTGCAGAAAAAAACTTTGTGGGCGAACGAGTGATCGACCAACGTCCGTGCCAACTGAACCTGCGGCTCGGTGTAATACAGGTTGGAGGTGTGCAAGAGCTGCTGCGCCTGCTTTTGGATGGCCGCAACGACATCCGGGTGGCAGTGGCCGAGCACGTTGACGGCAATTCCGGCGACAAAATCCAGGTATTCACGGCCTTCCAGATCGTAGACCCGGCTGCCGCGCCCGCGCACGATCGAGATCGGCGTGCGGGCATAAGTGTGCATCAGGTAGCGTTCGGCATCCTGGCGTAACTCTTCGGTCGGCATCCGCTCACATCCCCGCGTGAATCCTAGAAACGTAACACAGCGCCCCGCTCGGACGCAACATGAAACTCCGTGCAGGAGCCTTGTATCTCGTTCTGACTATTGGGAAATTCCATCCAGGCGCACTTGAGACCCAGGGGTAACAGTGCTATAAGAGTCCGCGACGCGGTCACGCCATACGAGTGTCCTGAACAGAAGGATCCGGCCGGGAAACCGCCGGTCTATACTATGAAAGCCTGTCAGAAGTGCGAACAGCAGAACCCGGACGAGGCCCTCTTCTGCGGGCAATGCGGCACAGCCTGGTCAACCCCGTCGCCGGAACAGGCCGCCCCTCTTCCGTTGGATGACAATCAACAATGGCGGGCCTTCATCGGCCCCAATGCCGATCGTTACCTGGAGCAATTCAAAAAATTTTCCGGCGGGACTCTCGGAGCCGTCGGAACAAGCGGCCCTGGGTCTCGCTTCGCCCTGACCTGGCACTGGCCGGCCTTCCTGCTCGACCCCTTTCTCTGGTTCCTCTACCGCAAGATGTACCTCTATGCGCTGGTCTATGCGGTGGGGCCCGTGCTCTCGGCCTATTTCACGGGCGATTTCACGGTCGGGATCGTCTGGCGCATCATGGCCGGGGTCAGCGCCAACTACATTTATTACTGGCACGTCAAGGAGCACCTCGCAGACCTTCAACGACGGCAGGGCCTGGACGGCGCGGCGCGGGAGCGTGCGCTGCGGGACCTGGGGGGCATCCAGCCCTACGTCGTGTGGGTGGGGGTGGTCCTGCATCTCATCTTGTTGGCCTTCGTGATCAACGCGATTCGCGAGGGGCCTCCGGAGGGCGGCTTGTTCCCGCGCGATAAGACGCAGGCGGTTCCCAAGCGGACCGTCTGATGAAGCGCCTTTCAGCGATCAGGCTGTGGAGGACGGGACGTTTGCCAGGCAAACCAGGAGCGGAACCAGTCGAAGTCGTGCTGATAGGCGGGGGCGGAGGGTTCGGCGGAGCCGCTTTTCTGCTCTAGCCTCGTATAGGTGCGGGGCCAGTTTTTCTGCCACCAGGATTTTAATTCGTCGGCCTGGTAAGGAAGCCCGGTGAGCTGGTGGATGCCGGCCGCCGCCACCACGTCGGCAATCAGCGGCCAGTAGCGGTCCTTCCCCATTCCCAGCCCCTTGAAATGCTCGCGCAGTAGGAAGACGACCCAGAGCTCGGCGCTGTGTTTCTTGTTGTGTTTGAACGGCTGCGTCTGCCGCAGCGGAATCGGGTCGAAGTTCTTGATGACCGAGGTATAGTCGGGCCCGCCGTAGCTGCCTGCCACCTCGGCGATGCCCTCGAGCATCTGTGCCAACTCCACTTCGACGACGGGCTTGGCTTGCGGGGATTCGGGTGGAGGTTCACCGGCCAGAGGATTGGAGGAGGTCAGCAGTTCGATGAGCGGCTTCAATTCGCGCAAGCGGGCCACCGCCGCCTTGAGGATCTGTTCTGATTCCAGCCAATAGTCCTGGTCGCTCTTGGATGTCCGTTCCCGCCCGGAGGGAGGCAGCACGGGGGGAATCCAGTAGCGCAGCAAGACGAACAAGATGTAATGAACGTCGCCCCCTGTCCGCTCCACCCGTTCCAACACGCCGCCATGGCCGAGCGCGTTCTTGAAAAAGAGCTGCACCCGTTCGACGACGCCCAGCCGACGGGCCATCTCGACCCACCATTGCTCGATATCCTGCCAGGACTGGTCTGGTGTCGGCTGCGGGGACGACATGCGGATCTCCACGAGTCGGGGTGTGTGCAGAGCGGGGCATCGTAGCGCCTGGGGGAATTGATTGCAAGAACGGGGGGAGGGTGGAAGGGTTGCCAGGCTGCTCTGTGCTCCCGGAGCGCGCACGCTCAGAAGGTGCTCGCTCGACGGCCGCAGTTAAACCGGCACGGTGACTTGTCCAAATGAGGTGGTCAAGAGACGGACGCGCGCAGTAAAGAGTAGCCCCGCCGCCCCACTTGGGTGAGATGGGGAAGACGATGAGTGGTGGTGCCCACAGTGGGCCAGCTTGGCCCTCGTTTACCTAATGAAGTGAGAGTGTAGAGTGGTAGGACGGTCACTCTGGCTCACTTATTCAGAGAGCGGTGTCGGCGCCTCAGATGTTTCCTCAGGGGGCCATACGCCACCTGGCAGAAAGCTCTTTGGCCTGTAACGTTGAACCCACCCGTGTTCTCTCATGCAGTGATTAATCTCTAGCGTGACCTTCTCGACCCTGACGTGAGGATTTTGCATGGCCTCGTGATCGCATACCTCATGGTCAGCAGCATAATTCGCATCCGGTCGTTTGGTATTCTGCCACTCGGTCGATGTGCATGCAAACAGTAGGCAGCCCATACAGATCATAAGCACCCGATTTGTTCTTCTCCACGAGACCTGCTTCGCCTGATTGATCAGGCAGAACGTGCAGCGCATGGCTTACCTCAGTAAGATGGACACGACAATCGAGGAGCGGATAAGGTAACGGTTTCACCGATCCTTAACAAGGCGTGCAGAGTTAGTTGACAATTGCCGAAGCCATAGAGCATTCACCTAGTGCTACGTTGACCATAAGGAACAAGTGAAGCGGGGAATCGCAATGGAATCTGGAGAACCGATTCAGCGGGTGGGTGCGCTCGCGCAGGGCGGCGCTCAGGTGTGTTGTAGGTGACGGCCTGCCCGGACGAACCGAATTTCAACCCGCTGGTTCAAGGCGGCGGCAATCCGGTTCAGCATCGCCAGCGAATGTCCTTCGTAGTCGGCATTTTCGAGACGGCAGATGACTGAGGCTGTGGTGCCCACGAGCTTGGCGAGTTGCCGCTGGGTGAGGCCGGCCTCGGTACGCAGAGCCGTAATCTTACGGGCGATGTTGTCATTGGCCCGCGCTTCTTCCAGCGCGGCTAGCCGCTCCGGCTTCCCCTCATAATGGCGGCGACGGAGGATTTCCACCGCGTCCGTGGTGGGTGGCGTCTTGGCCTTCGGCATGTTCAAGCCTCCTGGTACGTATGCTGGATGGGGTCCTGTTCGAACTTGCGTTTTCGCTTGACGGCCTCTTCGATTGCACGCGACGGCACGACCCGTTCCTTGACGAGCCCATGAGCGAGGACTGCAGCCGTCCTCCCATGAAAGAAATACAGAATGCGGTAATTCATCCTCTGAAGGCCGATCCGCAACTCGTAGATGCCGTCCCGGAGAAGGTCCGCTTCCGGTCGCCTGAGTTCATGGCCTAACTCCTTCAGGCGCTCGACTTTGACCAGGCACTTGTCTTGAGCCTTGAGAGACAAGGTGTCCAGCCAGTCGAGTACTGGAACTATGCGAGCATCCTCTTGATAGAAGACAACCTGGATTTGCGGCACGACGGAACCCCCTGTCAATGTTCGCATTATTGCGAACCCAGGTCAAGAGATTTGTGGCCGTAAGTACCCCCTCCTCATATTGCACGACCTCGCGTGCCATATAGATCCACATGCTTCATCTTAAGGGATCAGGAAAGAGGTCGCTTGACTTCGCGTGCCGATCTCGTATTCTCTAGTACACTCAACAGAGGGGGTGTAAATGGCTCAGTTGGTGCTGCTTCGGCATGGCGAGTCGCAGTGGAATTTGGAAAACCGCTTCACCGGGTGGATAGATGTGCCGCTGTCGCCCAAAGGGGAACAGGAGGCTCGTGCGGCGGGACAGAAGCTCGTCGGATTCCGGTTCGATCGGGCCTATGTCTCCGTGCTCAAACGCGCGATCGATACGTTGCAGATCGTCCTGGAGGTGATCGGGCAGACCGCCATTCCTATCGAGAAGGACCAAGCGCTCAACGAACGCCTATACGGCGATCTCCAGGGGCTTAACAAAGCCGAGACCGCCCAAAAATACGGCGAGCAACAGGTCAAGCTGTGGCGTCGCAGCTACGATATCCGTCCGCCGGGAGGGGAAAGTTTACAGGACACGGCCGAACGGGTGTTGCCCTACTACGAAGGCCACATCCAGCCCGACATTCTGGCTGGCCGGAATGTGATCGTGGCGGCTCATGGGAACAGTCTGCGGGCCTTGGTGATGCACTTGGATCAGCTGTCACGCGAGGCAGTGCTCGAATTGAACATCCCGACCGGCGTGCCCCTGCTGTATGAGTTCGATGCTTCCGGCAAGGTGCGGGAGCGTCGGTACCTCTGAGCGTCCAGGCGGGCGGTTACGTCTTCGCCAAGTCGAGCCCGTCTACCACCTCTCCGATCTCGTCGACCGGGATCAGGTCAATGAGCAGAGCCAGGATTTTTGGGCGATCCTCGGATCGCACCGCCCAGGCTGTTTCCAGAATCTCGGCGCATTCCGTAAAGACCGCGACCGGCGCCCCACCCTCCTGCACGATCCGATCGTAGGCTTGCCGGCGTTCTTCCGCTTCCTCGAAATAGCCCTGCGCGTCTTGCCCATCCAGGCCGAGCTCGGTCTGCCAGGCGGAGAGGATGCGCTCGCAGAGCGCCTGGAAGACCCGCTCCCAATCCGTCTTGATCAGCACCGTCTGCAACGCGCTCTGGACCCAGTAGAGGTTGACGGAGAGCAGTTCACGCGTGATTTGTTGCGCCTGCTCCGGCGTGGCGTCGATGCCGTATTCTTCGAGCGCGGTCTGCGTGAGGGCGTGCGGCAGGATGGCGTAGAGCGTGTCGGCTGCCTGGGCGTGGGGTTGCGGAGTCGAGGACATGGGAGCGTGGCTCTGTCGCTGGTTTACAAGGCTAAGGATTGTCGGGCCAAAGCATACCGCAGGGGTCGGGATGGGAACAAGCCCGCAATCCGGGGCTGGAAACACGGAGGGCCGCGGCATACCGCAGCCCTCCACGCGGTCCTGTCAGATGACCACGGACGAGGTTAGAAGCGGCTCCCGCTATTTTTTTCGCCGCCGAATCGCCCGCCGCCGTTTCTTTCCTGCGGCTTGGCTTCGTTCACGGTGAGGGACCGTCCGCCCAACTGCGTGCCGTTCAGCGACGTGATGGCCCGCTTGGCTTCTTCGCCAGAGGACATCTCGACGAATCCGAACCCACGGGACTGGCCGGTGAACTTGTCCGTAATCACCCGGGCCGACTCGACGGTGCCCTCTTTGGCGAAGATCTCGTTCAACTCCGCCTCGGTGGTGGAATAGGGCAGACCTCCCACATACAACTTGGTACTCATAGTACCTCCTCTACTGATGAGACATTGTCTTGAAGGTGACGGAATGAGGGGGGAATGAGAGCCGGGACGGTGCGTTGAATCGAGCAGCGTTCAGGACAGGCGTTCCGTTCAGGTTCCTACCGCAAGCCAATATCGGTTCTCGGGCCAGATCCAGTTGCGTGCTCCACCGTCCGGCCCGACCGCGATAAAGCACGAAGGAACCCTAACACACAACCGGCACGAACGCAATGTGCGCCGGTGCTCTGTGCCTAATGAGTCAAGATGTCGAGAATCTCGTCCAATGGCCTGATCGTTCCGAGGATCGTGGGGTTCCCGAATCGTTTGTTGTGTCGATTCTCCCGCGTCCGCTCAAGCCCGATCACCAAATTGTTGAAGTCGGCCGGCGTCGCCGTTTCGAAGTAGGTGATAAAGTCCACGTCGTCCAGGCCGGTCGCATGGTAGAGCTTGCGCTTGACCGCCTTCAGATACGGGACCGTGGCCGCGGCATGTTCCTGCATCAGATTCGTCCTCGCTTCCTGATCCAACAGCCACCAGTCGGCATCTTTGCGAATCGGAATGACGATCGCGTAGGGTTTCGGTCCCGGGTCCGGCGGTGTTTTCAGGGCCGCTTGCAGGTCGGCCGGGAAGCCGGGCACGTAGTTGGCTTTCTTGGCGATGCCGTTGAACGTCACGGTGTTCTTCAAGTACGTGCCGAGGGTCGTGCCCATCAGGTCCACGAGGAAGTTTTGATTGCTCATCAGCTCTGTCGAGTGGACGCGAACAAAAAAATCGGCCTTCTCCGTCAGACCCCGGAGCAGGTAGGTATCGATTGCCACCCGTTCGCCGTGCTTCCGGATCACTCCTTTGATTTCCGCTGCCGCGACTCTTCGCGAGGCCTGATCGAGCTTCCACCAGTCTTCGTTCACCTGAAAGACCACAAAGGTCCCGTACACTCCGGCTTCGCTCAATAGCGTCTCGCGGTCGACCGTCGCATGGGCGGTATCCTGCAGGAGCACACCGAGCACCCACAGGACGAGTACACCGATTCCGTTCCGTCGTAACATGACCCCCTCCTGCCGCTGCCGGCGGTGTGCGCAACCCTCTAACGCGGGGCCTTGGTGCGGGGCTTTATCGGTTCGGCCTGGACGGGCATAGCGGAGGGGAGGTGACCGAGAACATCTGCTTCAGATTGCTCCAGCGCTCGAATTCCTCCGTCGACAGGTCATGAGCCCCGATGCCATCGGTTTTCAAATTGAGTGTGAGCCATTCTTCATAGAGCGCGCATTCTTTGGAAGAAGCGGAGGGGATCCCCTGCCGCTGTTCATAAAGACGGTTGGGAGACGGCGATGGGGAAGAGGAGCTGTCAGCGGAGCCTGGTTTCGGTTCCGGGACGGTGCTGTACCCTTCTTGGCTCGATTCATGGAAGGGCCGGCACCCTTCGCGTGGCTCGTTCGAGTACACGTCTCCAGGACAGACCCACAAGGTTGCGGCGAGCACCACGAGATTCAGCATACGCGCCTCCCCGGCTACAACGACCCGGCGGTGCTATCTCAACGCCGGGCTCCCGCAATGGTAGCACGACACGAGGGGTCGTTCCTAGGAAACTGCGCTGTTCAAGGAGGTCTTATGATTGGTGCGCCCGGAGGGACTTGAACCCCCAGCCCTCGGATCCGAAGTCCGATGCTCTATCCATTGAGCTACGGGCGCACGAGGCTATTACAAGCACTGCTGTTGCGGGCTTGTCAAGGTGCGAGGGGGTCGGTCATACGTCGAGTCTTCAGCGTCGCGATCAACCGCCGGGCGGATTCAGAGCTTGGCCAGGATCGTCTCGGCCACCTGGGCCGGAGTTCGGCCGTCTGTGGCGATGACATGGTCCGCCGCCGCGGCGTATTTGGGTTGGCGCTCCCGCAGAACCTCTGCGACTTCATCGGTGAAGGACTTGGTGCCGGTCAGGGACGGGCGCTGGGTATCCCCGCCGATCCGTTCGGTAATGGTGGCGACCTCCGCAGTGAGCCAGAACAGCACGCCGCTTGTCTTGAGGGCGGCCACGTTCTGGGGCCTCAGGATCGCCCCGCCGCCCGTGTCGATGATCAGGCCGTCCTTCCCGGCCAGGTCCCGGCAGACTTCCGATTCCAGGTCACGGAAGTGGTCCCAGCCTGACTGTTTGACGATCTCGGGGATGGACAGGCCGGCCCGCCGGACCACTTCCGCGTCGGTGGAGATCAGTGCGCGTCCCAACCGTGTGCCCAGAATCTGGCCTACGCTGCTCTTGCCGGTTCCCCGGTAGCCGATCAGGACAATGTTCATGTGAATCGGGAGACCAGGACCGCCCGCATGACGTCGGCCGGGGCGGCCTGTCCGGTCCAGAGTTCGAACTGGGCGATCGCTTGGTAGAGAAACATGTCCACCCCTGGGATCGTGCGGCAGCCGGCGGCCTTGGCTTCCCGCAGGAGTCGCGTCTCCAGCGGGTTATAGACGATGTCCATGACCGTCAGGTGAGGGGCCAGCAAGGCAGCGGGCACGCAGGTGTCCTGGACCTTGGGGTGCATGCCAAGCGGCGTGCAATGGAGCAGGATGCGGTTGTCCGCGATGCTGCGGCGGAGCGTTTCCTCGTCGATAGGGCCTTCCTCCACGTGAAGGTTGGTCCGCGCCCGCAGGTCCGTGAGCAAGCCACGCCGTTCCTTTTCGTCCACGCCCAAAATCGTCAGGCTGCCGATTTTGCCCTCCATGGCCAAGGCAAAAGCAATGGCCCGCGCGGCCCCTCCGGAGCCCAGCAGCAGGGCCCGCTCGCCTTGCAGCAAGACGCCGGCGTTCTGCAAGGCTCGGATCGCCCCCGAGGCATCGGTGTTGTAGCCGGTCAGCCGGTCGTGGTCGACGACGATGGTGTTCACCGAGCCGATGTGCCTGGCGGTGGGCTCCACCTCGTCCAGGTACGGAATCACGGCCACCTTGTGAGGGATCGTGACGCTGAAGCCGCGCAAATTGCCCAGAGCCCTGATGCCTCGGATCGCCCCTTCCAGATCCTCGACCTTGAACGCGAGATAGACGAAATTCAGCCCTAGCTTTTGGAAGGCCGCGTTGTGGATGGCGGGCGAGAGGGAATGCTCCACC
>SCVQ01000158.1 GCA_004296865.1 Nitrospirota bacterium | reverse complement strand
CGGCAAGATCGAGCGGATGTCTGATGTGCCAAACTCGGTGCCGGTCCAAGGCCGGCCGTTCGGGCCGGTTTAGGATGCGATATTCGTAGAGCTTCGTTTTGGCGGAGTACCGTGCGTGGAAGTCGTCGGCGACCAATTCCACCTTGCATACGCTGATGTCCTGGGGAAGCACGCCGTTGAGCGAGCGAAGCCATTCCTCCGGCTTCAATCCCTTCTCTGAACGAAAACTGACCACTTGGCCCAAGGCATGGACGCCAGAGTCCGTCCGCCCGGCGCCGATGACCGCGAGACGGACTTGCGTGATCTGCTGGATGGCGGCTTCGAGCCTGGCTTGCACGGTCGGCTGATCGGGCTGGCGCTGCCAGCCGGCATAGCCGGTCCCGTCGTATTCAATCGTGAGTTTGTACGTGCGCACCCGTCATCTCTTGACGGTCTGGATGGGATGGACGTAGGCCTTGACGCCCTCGAAGATGGCTTCGGCCATGCGGTTCAGAAAGGCCTCGCTCTGCATCAAGCGCTCTTCGGTGGGGTTGGAGATGAAGGCGATTTCGGCCAGGATGCTTGGCATGGCGGTGTAGCGCAAGACGTAAAAGGGCGCGGTCTTGACCCCGTGGTCCACCACGTCATAGTGGTCGTCCAGGCGGGCGACCATGGCTTGCTTGGTCGTCCAGGCCAGGTCTCGCGATTCGTCGATTTTCCAGTCCGTCATCTTGTCGGCCAGGATGAACTCGACGCCCGCGCTGAGGTCCTTGATGGGGATGCCGTTTTCTCGGGCCGCCACTTCCAGCGCCCGCCGGTCGCTGGCTTGTCCGAAGTGGTAAATCTCCAGTCCCTTGGTACTGCGTTGCGGGTGGGAGTTCACGTGGATGGAGACGAAGAGGTCGGCGTCCTTGTGGTTGGCGAACTTGGCCCGATCCCCCAGTTCCACAAATACGTCACGGTCCCGCGTCATGATCACCGGCTTGCCTAGCTGCGCGGCGATCAGGTCGCGGAGCCTGAGTCCGACCTGTAAGGTGATATCCTTTTCTTGGGCTCCGCTCCGCCCGATCGCGCCAGGGTCTTTCCCGCCGTGCCCCGGGTCCACCACGATCAACTTGATGTCTCGGGCTGCTGGCTGCGCGGACTTGATCCTGGGGATGACGACCGGACGAGCGGAGGGGGAGGCTTCCTGCGGGTGATCCTCGCGGGTCCCGTCGCGGTCTGTTCGAGCGTACAAGTCCAACACCAGGCGGTCCGGGCCGCTGAGCGGGAGCAGTTTGTAGTCGCCGATCGTGTCCAAATTAAGCGAGACTTTCACGGAATGGGGGTGCGGCTGACTGATGGAGATTTCCCCCGGAAAGGTTTTATCGCTGACCTTGGCGAGGGCGGTGTCGCTCAGGCGCGAGTTCTGCAACTCGATGATCAGCCGGTTGGGGTTCTCTTGGCGGCTTTGGGTGAACGTGACGTTGTGCTGGAGATCGAGGACGAGGCGCGTGTAGTCCTGACGGACCTTGTAGCGCAAATCGTGCACGAGGATGGGAGTCACATCCGGGACGGAAATGGTCTTCGGTCGAGGCTTTTTGGCCTTCTGGGAATGGGCCTCCGCCGCGGCCTTCCCTTCCGCACGTGAGAGGGTTGAGGTGGCCGCCGACAAGGTCGGGGGACAGGCCCCGATACCCCAGGTGAGGAGAAGGGTCAGGCTAGAGACAACGACTGTGGATCTGCGTGAACGCGTCATAGATCAGAGGTCCGCAAGAAATCGGTAAAAGTGTCGTCTCAAAAGGGCGCGCTTGTCAAGCGGAACCCGCGCCCGTTCCGTGGGTTGCGCAGGTTGACAGAGGCAGAGCCCTGGTCTAGGCTTCGACG
>SCVQ01000157.1 GCA_004296865.1 Nitrospirota bacterium | reverse complement strand
TTCTGATGCGAGGGACAGCTCAAGTTGTCGGCTTTTTGAACCGATGAGCACCTTTGAGAACGTGAAGGAGGTGAACGGGCCCTCACGTCAGAGGTACGGTCCGGAACCTCGACGCCTTATTCCTGGTCCTGAGCCCCTTGTTACAGGAAAGCAGGGGGGCCGGGGCATGTGGTTGTTCCGACCGCAGGACAGGCACATGATCCTAATAGAGGAGACGAGAGCGTGCGGGTCTTGATCGCCGAGCGGGACGTGCCCTCCTGCCGCGTGCTGGAGGCGGCCTTGACCCAGTGGGGCCAGGACGTCATCTGCAGTTCCGACGGGGCTGAGGCCTTCCAGATACTGCAAGGACCCGGTGCGCCGGAGATGGTGATCCTCGACTGGGTGCTGCACGGAATGGACGGCCTGCAGATCTGCCAGGAAATTGCCAAGGGGGCGGTGACCCCTCCCCCCTATGCCATTTTGCTGGCGGACCGAGCCCAGGGGCAAGACCCACTGGCCGGGATGGAAGCGGGGGCCCACGACTGCCTGGTCAAGCCCTTCGATGCGGACGAATTGCACATCCGCCTGAAAGCCGGCCAACGCTTTCTGGAGGTGCAGCGGAAACTGGCCACCGCCTGCAACACACTCCGCACGACCGTCGCGGTCGATCCTCTGACCGGTCTGTGGAACCGGGGAACCTTGCTGGAACATTTGGGCCGTGAAGTCGAGAGGGCACGGCGTGAAAACACAGCGCTGGGCGTCGTCCTGGCCGACTTGGACGACTTCAAGACCGTGAACGACACGTATGGGCATACGGTCGGCGACGCTGTCCTGCACGAAGTCGGAAAACGCCTCAGCCGCTCCCTGCGACCCTACGACGGCATCGGCCGGCTCGGAAGCGACGAATTTCTGATCGTGTCGCCGGGATGCGATTTTGACGCAACGGTGAACCTGGCCGAGCGACTTCGAGCCTGCATCGCCTCCCATCCCGTGAAGGTCGGCTCCAAGATGGTGTCCATCTCCCTCAGCGCAGGCGTGGCAGCGGCCAGCAGTTCGTCCAACATGCGGGAGGCGGATGCGTTCATCCGGGCCGCGGAGACCGCCCTCCATCAGGCAACAGAACAGGAACGAAGCCGTGTGGCAGTCGCCGCCAACGGATCGTTCCTCAACACGTCGGCCTGACCAGCGAGGGAGACAGCTGACGGTGAATTGATTCGACCGATGCGCAGGCACAGCGTCCGGAAAGGGGACCCATGAAGCGAATGCCGGTAGAACAACTCACGCCAGGCATGGTGCTGGCCAAACCGGCCAGCAATCTGGCAGGACAGATGATCGTGCCGGCCGGCACAGAGTTGACAGCGACCCTGATCGCCCGTATGCAAGACATGGGGCTGACCTCGGCCCACGTCGAGAATAGCCCTGGCGAGGAGGGAGCCCCCGTCCAAACTCTCGCCGAGCTGGAGCAGGCCCTCGATCGTCGGTTCAGGAGAGTTACAGAAGACCCCGAATTGACGCGTATTCGAGAGGCCGTCAGACGTCATCTCCGCGCCACGCACAGCGCAAAGGCCTGAGCAGAAAGAAGAACTCGGACATGCCAACCGTGACCCCCGCAGACATCCGACGTCGTATCGAGAAGGTCGGGGACCTCCCGACGCTGCCCCTTGTGGTCAGCAAGATTATCGCGATCAGTAACCGGCCCAGTTCCTCTGCCGAAGAGCTCGGGCAGATCATCGAGAAGGATCAAGTGCTGGCCGCAAAAGTCCTGAAGCTGGCGAACTCGCCCTATTATGGGTTCCCGAGACGTATCGGCTCTGTCAGCCATGCGGTCGTGATTCTCGGGCTGAACGTCGTCAAACGGATGACGATCTGCGCCTCCGTCTTCGATATGATGAAGTCCGCCGGGATGGACCAACTCTGGCGTCACTCCCTGGCCGTGGCCATGACCGCCCACACCCTGGCGACGCGCGCCGGCCTGCCGCACTCGGAAGAGGTCTTTGTGGCCGGCCTGCTGCATGACCTCGGTCAAGTCGCCCTGTACGTGAAAGCACCAGAGCTGGCGATGCAGGTCGAGCAGGTGCTGCTGGAACGCGACCTCGCGCGGGTGGAGGCCGAGCAAGAGGTCCTCAGCCTGACCCATGCCGAGGTGGCCGGCTGGTTGGCGGAGCACTGGAGCCTCCCGACCTCGCTCAAAGAGCCCATGATGTATCACCACGAACCGACGCTCGCGCGGGATACCCCTCGGCAGACGGCGATCGTCCACGTCGCGGACGTCCTGACCAAAGCCATGGGCTGCGGGGCCTTGGACACCCAGCCGGTCACCCCCCTGTCGCCGGAGGCCTGGAAGCTAGTCAACCTGGATGACAACGCGCTGGCCGCCTGTATCGAGATCGCGGCGCGCGACTTTGACACGATCGACGACTTCCTATGAGTGTGGTAGCCACAGCAGCACGGCGCGTGCTCCTCTTGCACAGCGATCCGGACGAAGCTTCGATGCTGGCCGGCGCCCTCAATAAAGCCGGCTTTGAGATCGTGGCCGGCCAGGCCGCCCATCCGGTCACGGACGATCTTTTTCATCACCCGCCGGTTGCCATCCTGGTGGCGGAAGGGGCGGGGGGACGATCGATCGAGACCTTGGTCCGAGACCTGAAAATCGATCCTCTCCTGGGTCGGCTGCCGATCATCGTCTTGATCCGGGACGTCCGCGTCGACAACGTGGACTGGGCGGCCCTGGCGGTGGACGACTATATCGTCATGCCCTACCGCCTGGAGGAAATCGTCCGCCGATTGCATTTGTGCCTCAGCCGCATGGCCCACTCGCTGGACGCGAATCCGCTGACGCGGCTGCCGGGCAACACCTCGATCCTGCACGAGATCATCCGCCGGATCGAGCGACACAAACCCTTCGCGCTGGCCTACCTGGACATCGACTTCTTCAAGTCCTTTAACGACCGCTACGGGTACACCAGAGGCGACGAAGTCCTGGTGGTCACCTCCCGCCTGTTGACGACCGTCGTCTGTGAACAGGCCGGGGGCGAGGGGTTTGTCGGCCATGTCGGCGGAGACGACTTCGTGTTCATCAGCGACCCGGTCATCATGGACAGTATCTGCGAGACGGTCATCAAACACTTCGACCTGGTGATCCCGGACTTCTATGACCCGGAGGATCGCGCGCGCGGACACATCGATTCCGTGGACCGCCGCGGCAACCCGGAACAGTTCCCCATGATGACCCTGTCCATCGCGGTCGTGTCGAACCAGGTCACGCCGATTACACACCCTGGGGACATCAGCAAGGCTGCCTGTGAACTCAAGAAACTGGCCAAGTCCACGCCCGGCAGCGTCTACCTCAAGGATCAGCGGGCGGGAACATAACACGACAGCCCGCAACCTGACAGGCCTGGCGAAGCCCCAACAGAAACACTCGCCCGCCCCGTCACACCCATGACCATGCCGCTCCAGAGGGATAGGAATTTTTCTCCCGTTGGGGTATCATACCGGCCTATGGCACCCTCCCTCCGGTATCCATCGCCTCCCCATCACATACCCCATCACATA
Organism: Nitrospirota bacterium; assembly: GCA_004296865.1. Taxonomy (GTDB): domain Bacteria; phylum Nitrospirota; class Nitrospiria; order Nitrospirales; family Nitrospiraceae; genus SCVQ01. The sequence goes on along the minus strand of SCVQ01000157.1, from coordinate 3,803 downwards.
CCCCGGCCTATGATCCGGACGCGCCGTCAGTCGTTTCAGGGGATGCTCGCCGGCGCGCTCCTGCTGGCCCTGGCCGGCTGTGCCGTGGACTTGCAGAAGGCCCAGGTGGTGTCTCCCGTCGAGGGGAAACTGACCATCTATAACGCGATCGAGATCCCGCCCCCCCGCAGCCAGAACGCCCCGAGCAAGATCGTCACCGACCTCCACGAGAAGATGCTCCTGCAGCTCGGCGCCATGGGAAAATTCAGACGCGTCGGTACGGCCTCGCGCGCCGACCAGAGCGTCCTGATCGTGCACGCGACGATCCTCAAGTTTGACACCGGCAACACCTTCATGCGCTGGATGAGTTCACTGACCGAGACGGTCGGCGGGGTCTATGAGTCCTATGCCAAACAGTCGGTGGGCAGTGTGTCCGGGTCCATGGGAGACGGGTACTTGCTGGTCGAGGTCCGGTTCGTGGACAAGCGTTCGCAGAAAGAGATCGGCCAGATCACCATCAAGGGGCTGTCGGACGATCCCGACAACTTTCGCTCCGCCGAAGACCGGGTGGTGGACGGCTTAGTCCGCTACATCCAGACCCTCCTGTAACCGCCTGCTGAAAACGACCTCTGGCCTGAGGGGCCCTGTTTGCGCTGACGGCCAATGCCCTCTGGCTCACCACAAAGTTTTTGTTGCCTGTTGCCTCCCGATCTCTTAACCCACCATCGCCTCCCAGCACTTTCATCTTGCCGGGTTTTCTGGTACAGAGTGCCGGACGCCCAAACCCCATGTTCTTAATCTGAACGGAACCGTCTCGATGAACCTACTCAAAAAGATGTCGCTGTTTTGGGCCTTGTTTTCTGTGGCCTTTTTTCTCTTGCGCACCAAAGATCCCTTCTACGGCAACATCCTCATGGCGGATATTGGGGACCTGGGCGGCATCACCTACCTCTATTCAACGGTCGGGATCATTTTCAGCATCCTGGCCGGCTTCGTCATCCAGAACCGGTGGGACCGATGGACCAGCCTGGAACTGGCGGTGACGGGGGAGGTCGCCGCGCTGCGGGAGCTATGGGCCTGGTCGAGACGTTGTCCTGGGCCCATCAGGACGGCAATCCTCAAGGCCACACAGGATTACCTGGCCATCACGATCCGGGAAGGATGGGAGCGGCCGGCCGGAGAAGACGAGAGCGACGAGGAAGACGCGGTGCTGGATTCGCTTCGGAGCGGGGTCCTGGGCGCCCGCGTCGAGCCGGAACGCGACGCCTCGGCTGTCGCACTCTTCTGCGACATCCTGACCCACCGAGCGAACCGCCGACAGAACATGCGGCCCATGCCCGAGAGCCTCAGGCAGGCGCTGGTATTCGCCAACGTGCTGGTCATCGGCTTGGCTCTCTTCATCGGAGTGAAAAATTTCTGGCTGGATTATCTCTTCACGGTGAGCATCGGACTCCTGGGGTACCTGATCTATCTGGTCGTGGACGATCTCAACAACCCCGTAAAGCCCGGCATCTGGCACATCACTCCTCAAGGCTACCAACGACTCCTCCTCAAGCTCCAGCAGGACCGCCCCGAAACCAAGGGGTGAACCGGGCTCATCCTCTGAGCATCGGCTCTCTATCGCTCACGGTCCCGGTTGCGCCGATGGAGACGGCTCCTCGGAATCGCTGGGGAAGCAACGGGTTCAGTTGGTCAAGAACGCTGGATTTGTGATCAAGAGCGTGCTATACGATTTGAAAACGTATGACCGCGACACCCCCTGATTCAAGCGAAGACAAACGAGAGTACTTCCGCCTGACGGTCAATCTTCCAATGGCCTATCAGTTGGAAGGGGAAACGGTCTCCTCCGCCCCCACGCCGATGAGCCTGAACCTCAGCGGCGGAGGCGTGGGCTTCGTCGCAGAGAGAAAGTTCAACCTCGACGACATGCTTCTCCTGAAGATCCTGCTCCCTTCGCAACCCCCGATCTTCGCTCGAGCCAAGATCGTCCGCACAGCCCAACTGGGGAAAAATACCGCTTCGTATTCGATCGGCGCCCAGTTCACAGGCCTTGACGGCAAGGACAAGGAGCAGATTCTGAAATACCTGATCAATGTACAGCTTGAACGCCGTCGCGAGCGCTACACGACGTGACGGTCCCTCACGCTTCCGGCCGGAGAAGATAGGTTCAGCACTTCGGTCCCCCGGTCTCCTGGTACCGGATCGCGAGCCCCTCAAAGACTTCACCATCACGTCATAGGGCACCGCCATGCCGACACCGAGGGCTCCGTATCCCATCCCATACCCATAGGCACTATAGCCCCAGCCAGGATAGGCATAGGCGCCGTAGCCCCAGGGGCTGTACATCATCGGCGCTCTGGCAGTGGCGGTCACCTGCGCCAGCGCATCTTGTGTGAAGGAACACGGCGACAACCCCGTCCTCTCGTCGCTGCCTGTTTCATGGCCTCTCGCGAAGAACCGCGCATCGTGAGACATTCATCACCACCCTGTCAAAACCTGCCTGCGAGGAGGGCGGCGTCGTCAATTCCGTGACGTGCCTGGGCGACGCTACCGTGACGGGTTCGTCATGAAACAGCCAAGGCAACTGCCTGTAAACCTATTACTTTTTAATTACTTAACGCCCCAAGCAGTAAAACACCATGTTGGCACGCTTCATGCTGATTAACTCCGCAGTTCCTTCAGACCCAAGCCTGCGCCTAAACCTGGCTTCAGGCATCGTTCACAACTAAGGAGGGCGGTATATGTGGGAAAAAGAGGAAGGAGTGGAGAAACGGGCAAGCGGGTCGAGGCAGGCCGGCGCCCGGGAAGAGTGGCCCTCCCAAAGGCAAGGACAAGGGGATGATTCGTCATTCGAAAACGCAACGGGCAACGCCAACGACGTGATCGCCTTCGTCGGAAAGGGCGTGGAGTTCAAGGGCGTCATCAAATACAACGGTACGGTCCGAATCGCCGGCCGGCTGGAAGGAGAAATCCATACGGACGGCGTGCTGTTGGTTGAGGACGGGGCCGTGATCAGCGCGCAGATCAGCGCCGCCAAGGTGGTCAGCCGAGGCCAGATCACCGGCGACATCGTCGCCAGCGAGAAGGTGAACCTCTTGGCGCCCGCAGTCCTCAACGGCTCAGTGAAAGCCCCCCTCCTGTCCATCGAGGAAGGCGTGCTCTTCAGCGGCACGTTGCAAATGCCCGAATCGGGGCGGTCGGAAGCGTCTCGCGTGGACCCAACCGATGCCGTCACGCCCATCCGTTCCGCCACACCGTTAAAAACAGTGGCGGGGTAGCCATGCCGCCGGTGGCAGGAAGGCGCCGGCCCCAGACCACTCGCTCATCACGAGCCTCCGACCGCACCGCCTCGTGATGCCAGGCCTCGTTCAGACACGTTCTGCATGTCGCCCCCCTGTCGTCCAACCGGCAAGAAGATATTGAATCCGCCTCGCGCTGTTGCTACACTCCTCCCCCATACAACACTCTCCATCGGCATGAACATCTGTCCAACGCCCACCACTAAAAAGGGGCAACCGTGCGGCTCACGATCCTCTCCGCTCTTGTCCCGACTTTCCTGATCACGGTCGGGCTCGTCTCGTGCGTGGACCATAACCCCCTGAGTCCTCGCGTGCCGGCCTCCAATCTCGAAGAGGCCAAAACGTTACGGGCCCCCTTCGGCGACACGAAAAAAGCGCCGTCCGACATCGTCGCGGAGGGCAAACGGCTCTATCGCTACGACCTGATCCGCAACGAGCAACAGGGCGTCCGCACCGTCTCCGGCAACTACAACAACGTGGATTCCCACACCTGGATGATCCGCTATTACATCCACCAGTCGGCCC
>SCVQ01000156.1 GCA_004296865.1 Nitrospirota bacterium | reverse complement strand
GCGTTGAAGGCAGTGGCGGCCATGACGTCGGCCATCTGCATCATGCCCGTGCCATAAGGCTGGACCTCGCCAGCGTTCATCCATAGCTGATCGTTGCGGATCCCCGCAATTGCCGTCACGCTGGACCAGTTCTTTTCCCACTCCACATAGGTCCCAAGCCGGTCGCGCTTCGCACCGTTGACGTTGATATAGGGGTCAGGCCCCATCATCATGCTGCCCGCGACCGCAGGCCAGTAATCGTTTAGCCACTGGTGCTGGAATTCGTTGCCGACCCGCAGCGTGCCGGCATTGCCGAGCAGAATATCCACCTTCACATTATAGCCGGCCGAGCGGGTTTCGGTGTTCATGGGCATGCCGCCGTTCGCGGTCCCGCCCTTGTCGGCCAGGAAATTCATTTCATGATCGGTGTTACGATAATGAGCTCGCACATCGAGGTCGCCCCAATCGAAGGCCCCGGCATAATGCCCGTTGAGGAACCAGCTCTTGTTGGAGGTCATGTCCATATACTGGTTGGGAAAGCCCTCATAGGGCGAGAAATGATAGCCGCCCTTGAGCTCGAACAATCCGATATCCGTCTGCGCGGCGAGGTTGAGGCTATGGTCGGTCTTGGCGAACTCGGACGAACGCACCGTGCCGTGTGAGCCGCCCCCTTCAAAATTATCGGCTTGGGTATAGGAGCCGTTATAGGTGAGGCTGAGCACATCATTAGCCATGGTGAGCGACATGGCGCCACCAAAGCCATCGCCGTTGCTCCGGTAAAAGGCGGAGGCTTCTCCGGTGAGGAGCGTTTCTCCCGAGCGCGCGAACTGCGGCGGCGCGGTTTCGACCGCGATGATCCCGCCGATGCTGTCGCCGCCAGAACTGACAGGCGAGACGCCGGTGATGACGCCGATCGACTGCACGGTCTGTGGGTCGGTGTACGAGAGCGGCGGATTCATGTCGTTGGGGCATGCGGACATGATGGTGACGCCATCGACCGTGACACCGAGGCGCTGTGATTCGAGCCCCCTGATGACCGGCAGCGTCGAAAAGCCCCCCGCCGAGAAGCCGCTGACGCCGGGAACCGATTGCAGGAGCTTTGCGGTATCGCTCGAACTGCTCTGGCGCGCTCGCAGATCCGAACGGTCGATGCGTTGGGCTCCCGCTGCCGTCTCGCCCTGAACGACTTCGGAATCGATGTCGATGTCGGGAAGCGCCGTTGCTTCCTGGGCAAATGCCTGACCTGAAGCGCCTAGCAAGGCGGCTCCCGACAAAAGGCAGAACCGCCGGCCGCTGCCGAAATATCTGTGAATGGTAGATTTGGACATACATGATCTCGCAATTACACGGGCCGTGAGGCCAGGGCCGGCACCCAATCGGGTGCCGGTCGACAAAAGGGGCGCGACATGTGTTCGCGCGACGTTCCGTCAGTTCATTGCGGAAGGAGGTGCCTGGGAGGGTGGCGGCGGCGCGGCCATGCCGCGCCCTGGTGCACCGATGGAAATGAACGGCGATCCGAGGCTCAGCGCGTACCGCAGCGGCGCCTTCGCCAGCGCGAACCCGACGGATTGGTCGAAAGGGGTGCCATTGGTTGCATAAGCGCAAGGCGTCTCGTGAGATGCAGGCTTATGATCCTCATGACCGGCTTCCTGCTTTTCCATAGGAAGAAGCATGGTTGTCCGGACCGGTCCGAAACCGGTGCAGAGCGTCACGACAAACCCGGATACGCCCTGTGTCGGCATGAAGCCCGGCGGAACGAGCATGCGAGTGGCGAAGACGCAAAGAATCAAGAGGACGAACGTCCCCCGCATCCTTTGCGCTTGCCTTATCCAGACCATGGTCGGATCGATTCCGGTGTAGCCTGCGACCAGGCTTTTGCTTGCGTCAGACCGAAAGCGGCAGCCCTTCAGCTGTCAGATTTTCGGCCCCTCGAACGGCGGCGCGGGGAAGCCTGCCCGCTTATAATCGAACAGGCAGAAACCCAACGGCTCCGATGTTCAAGATGCCAAAGGAGGACCGCGAAGCGGTGGAAGGGCAAAAGGTCTGGCGGCAACCTCGACCTGCAAGGGCGGTGGCTGGGCGATCTCGTGAAACAGGCCGGGACCTGGGAGCAACTCTCGAGGCACATCAGCGGCCAGCGCTGGCGTCGATAAACCGAAGAAAGGGCAGGTTACAGACTGAAGACTCCGATCGCCTCCATGCTCCCCCTGGCTATCCGACATCGGGATATCGATGACGGCCTCTCTTGCTCCCTCGCCCGTGCACAGGATGACGGTCAGTCCCATGCTGTCTGAGCGGGCATATAGCCCGTGGGAACTAATGCACGGGTAAGCAGAGCCAGCACAAACATTACGGCCACGAGGCCATGCTTGTTCGATGTTTTCCCTGCCTGCCCGATCATGCAGCCGTCACTAGCGGGAGCAGGTGCCCATGTCATCCTTTGAGCGTACTTCGCCGGGCGAGCGTTACATACCAGCGCTTGCTGTCTGGATCAGGCAGTCACCGCTATTGCAAATCCGTCCTCACCGGTCGGTCTCTGCAGACTGGAACAGGCGCAGCGTTAGGTCGAGGTGAGCGCCCGCTCGATTAATCGTCAGGACTGGCCCGACTGCTCGATAATGGTTGTGAACGCCCACGCCGTCAACGATGGCTAGACGGTGTAGCCTTGCCGCGAAACTGCGAAACACTGCGCGATCCATGTCAAGACACCTCAATAGGCGTTTACGGGGCCTGAGCTGACGCCCATCCTGTTGCTAAACGTCGCGCTTACAAATTCCGGTCTCCGCCATCATGTCGAGCTATTCATCGCCCAAGATCGCCGAGAGTGAGACATGGACAGCTTGCACCATGCCATTCAAACTGCCGCAGACGAGGATGGCCGCGCCTTTGTTATCCATCGCCGCAAATCGGCGTGCGCTGCTTTCAACAGATACTGGACATAGCGCGCGCAGTCAGGCGCGCGCAAGAGCGGTGCCATCTCTCACGGTCCCCCGCGCTCGATGTGGGTGAAGTATCATACCGAAGATCAGCGATAAGCAAACATCTGGACATGGGGCAAAAAAGATGTAACGCATATGCATGTTTTTAGCGCGAGCCGACCAAATGCGGGGAAAAGGCCGTGAAACTTACCCTCTTCACAGATTATGCCATGCGCACACTGCTCTATCTAGGCGCCCGGCCTGAACGGCTCTGTTCGATCGGTGAGGTGGCGCAGGCCTACCGGATCTCACAGAACCACCTGATGAAAGTGGTCGTTGAACTGGTGCGAAGCGGTCATGTCGAGAGTGTGCGTGGACGGTCCGGGGGCATTCGCCTGGGTATGCCACCAGAGCAGATCAATATCGGCGCGGTCGTTCGTCGCACAGAAGATGGCTTCGATCTTGTCGATTGCGGAAGCTGCGTTGTCGCTCCGGCCTGCGGCCTTACGGGCGTGTTAAGGGAAGCACTCGGTGCGTTCATGGCGGTGCTTGACCGCTATACGCTCGCCGACCTGCTTGCCAAACG
>SCVQ01000155.1 GCA_004296865.1 Nitrospirota bacterium | reverse complement strand
GGATCGACCCAGAGCGAGGTGCCCGTATAGCCCAGGTGCCCGAACGATCGGGACGAGAACCTGGTGCCTGACGAAGACGGCGCCGAGGGCGTGTCCCACCCCAATCCCCAACTCGATCCCGGCGGTCGGTCCTGTCTGCTGGTAAAGCGCCGGACCCAGTCGGAGCGGAGAAGGGACTCCCGCCCCAGATAGCCATTCAGCCAGCAGCCGGAGACGGCCAGCACTGCGGAAGCTGTCCCGAACAACCCGCTATGGCCCGCCACCCCGCCCATCGCATAGGCGTTTTCATCATGTACCTCGGCACGCAACACGCGCCCACGCCAGGCATCCTCTTCGGTCGGCGCCACCCTATGGAGATCGACCGGAAGACCGCCTAATCCCTTGGACTTGTCCCCGCCGGTCCGGATGAAAAACAGCGGCTCCGCCGCAAGCGCGGTATACACGCAGTCCCGGACGAAGCGAGCCAGCGAACAGTCGGCGAGTCGCTCGACCATAGCCCCCAGCAACATGAACCCCAGATCGCTGTAGAGGGCACGCGTCCCGATCGGGGCCAGCAACGCCTCCTGCCCGATCAGCTCCAGCACAAGACTCCCGGCCTCTGCACTGCCCAAAAAACCGGGCTGCGCAAGGTCTCGCTCGGCAATCCGCTCATAGAACGGCCGCCACCCCGGGAGGCCGGAGCTGTGGCTCAAGAGCTGCGCGGCCGTCGCCTCGCCGATTGCGCAGCCCTTCAGTTCATCCAGCACAGCTGTCAGCGGATCGTCGAGGCCGAATCGGCCCTCCTGCAACAGGCAGAGGATCGCCGTCGTCGTGGCCAAGGGCTTGGTCAGGGAGGCCAGGTCGTAGACCGTGTCGAGGGAGGCCGGTTCGCGTGAGGGGATGAGCGCGGCATGGCCGAAGGCCCGATGGTAGTGCAGACGGCCGCCCACCCGAACCAGCAGGACCGCCCCGGGAAACACCCCCGCCTCCACGGCCGACTGCATTGCCTGCGTGATCGGATTTGACTCAGCCACGGTTGCGATAGAGGAACACGGCGGACGGTTGGGGAAAAGGGCCCGGCCGTCGTTAGAAGTTGGCGCTGCCGGCAATATTCTCGGCCCGGTCGTCCGGATGGGGCTGCTCCTCGTCCTCGGCCTCGATCGCCAGCATGCGCTCAAAGGTCCGCAGCGTCGAGCGCAGCCGTTCGATCGCCAGGAAGCGCTGCTTGCGCAAGTCCGACAGATCCCGCTGGAGGCCGACCAGCTCCGTCCGGGCTTCACGGAGCAATTCCGACGCCTTGAGTTCCGCTTCTCGTATGATGAGTTCCGCGTCCCGTTGAGCCGCCTGCTTCAGATCGTCCGTGAGCGCTTGCGTGGACACCAGCGTGTGGGCCAGCGCCGTCTCCGATTTCTTCAGGTCGGCGAACTGCGCGTCCGTGGAGGCCAGCTTCTCCCGCAGACCAGCGTTCTCGCGATTCAAGCCTTCCACGGTCTGGGCGAGCTCTTCCAGGAACCGGCCGACTTCCCGCCGGTCATAGCCCCGCAACCGGACCTTGAACTGCATCTGTTGGATGTCGAGCGGTGTGAGTCTCATCGCGGGCACCTCCGGGTTCAATGCAGGCGGGTTGCCATCTCAAACAGGGACCGCACGAGCGCGTATTGCAAAAAGACGATGATCAAAATGGCGATGATCGGCGAGAGATCGAGCCCCATGCCCAAGCCCATCCGGCGCCGGATGGGAGCCAGCACCGGTTCGGTCGCCCGTTCCAGGAACTGGACGATCGGGTTCCACGGGTCCGGATTCACCCAGGAGATCAGCGCCCTCGCGATAATCACGTACATGTAGATGGTGAGCACCCAATCCACCACATGCGCCAGCCCCTCCAGCATGTTGCCCGCAATAAACATCAGCCGCCTAGCTCCTTGGATTTTTTCGCCGCCGCCTCGACCGCGGCGATGAGGCTGGCCCGCAGTCCGCCCCGCTCCAGTTGATGCAGCCCCGCGATGGTTGTTCCGCCCGGAGAGGCCACGCGATCCTTCAAGCGGGCGGGGTGCTCGCTGCTGTCCAACACCATACGAGCCGCCCCGAGCACCGTCTGGGCCGCCAGCAGTTCGGCCACTGAGCGGGGCAGGCCCATCTTCACGCCCCCATCCGCCAGGGCCTCGATCGCCATGAAGACATAGGCAGGGCCGCTGCCGCTCAACCCCGTGACCGCGTCCATCAATGACTCCTCCACCGTCACCGCCCGACCCACCGCTTCAAAGAGAACCCGCGCCAGACTTGCCTCCGCCTCCGTCACGCCGGGGCCAAGGGCCAGAGCGGACATCCCCTCGCGGACCAGTGTCGGCGCGTTCGGCATCACGCGCACGATTTTCACGTCGCTGGGTGCCAGCTTGGCGATGGACCGGATGGAGACCCCGGCCATGATCGAGATCACCAGACGGCCGGCCAGCGCCGGGGCGATGCCGTTGAGCACCGCTTCCAGGAGTTGCGGTTTGACCGCCAGCAGGACGACCTCGGCCCAGGAGGCTGCCGCCCGGTTGTCCGCTCCCACCCGGACCCCGAACCGTTGTCCGATCAGCGTGCATCGTTCATGGCTGACGTCCGTCGCCCATACGGAGGCCGGATCGACGACATGGGCCGCGAGCAGTCCCCCCAGCAAGGCCTCCGTCATCTGGCCCGCTCCGATGAACGCCAGTTTCTGGGCTACCTTCCGCTCAGGCATGTCTGGCTCCGAAAATCGCCGTCCCGACGCGCACCAATGTGGCCCCTTCTTCCACCGCAATTTCGTAATCGTGCGACATGCCCATGGACAACTCATCCATACGGGCCCGGCCCAGGCCACGATCCGCAAGCGAACCGGCCAGGTCGCGGACGGCTCGGAAATAGGGCCTGGTGCATTCCGGTTCGGTCGTCAGCGGCGGCACCGCCATCAAGCCTTTGACCGAGAGGTTCAGCAGCCCCTCGACGGCAGCCAGCGCATCGGTCAACTCGAAGGGAGCAAACCCGCCCTTGCTCGACTCCCCGGCGATGTTGACCTCCAGAAGCACCGCTTGGGTGAGGCCGGCCTCTTCCGCGCGGCGATTGATTTCAACGGCCAACTCCACGCTGTCCACCGAGTGGATCATCTGGAAAATCCCGACGACCGCCTTGACCTTGCGGCGCTGCAACCGGCCGATGAAATGCCAGCACACATCGTCGCACGACCCGAGGACCGTCACCTTCGGCAGGGCCTCCTGAAGCCGGTTTTCACCCAGAATCCGCACCCCGGCCTCGATCGCGGGACGGATCCGGTCCGGCGAGACGGTCTTGGTCGCGGCCACCAGACGGATGGCGTCCGGCCGGCGGCCCGCGCGGATCGCCGCCTGTCGAATGCGGTCCAGGACCGTTCGAACATTGCGGGCGATGACATTCGAATCGAGGCCGTCGGTCATCAGTGTTGCCTGGGACGGATTGCGTTGAAGCTGGGCAACGGCGCACGCACCGCTCATACCGGACAGCTCCCAGTCACCGGACGGCGCTCATCTTACACCATTCGCCGCCATCCAACATCCATCATCGTGTCGCAACACGCCGACTCAACATGATGCCGCTGACCATCGTGCCCCTGACTGCGCCCTCGCGTCGATAGGAGTAAAAGAGGTCCGGATAGCAGATCGTGCAGACGTTGACGGTCCTGATCCCTTCTTCCTCCACGCCGACGGCCTGCACCTGCCGCCTGACGAGGGCGCGCAAATCCAGGATCGCTTTGCCCCGGCCCGTCTCCTGCACCACCGTCCGCCAGTCGCCGAAATCTTCACGAAGCCGCCCCAGAACCGGCTCATCCACTTCGTAGCAGCAGGGCCCGGCCGAAGGCCCGATCCCGACCCGCAACGACCCCGGATCGGAGCCGAATCGCCGCGCCATCACCGCGAGGGTCCGAGGGACGATCCCGGCGACGGCCCCGCGCCAGCCGGCGTGGATGGCCGCCACGACGCGTTGTACGGGATCATGCACGAGGACCGGCACACAGTCGGCCGTCCTGACCGTCAGCAACACATCCGTTTGGTCGGTCACCAACGCGTCCCACCCGCCGGCAAAGGTCTCCCCCTCGGCGACGGGGCGGTCCAGGACCAACGCATCCGTGCCGTGCACCTGCTTGACCGACACCACGATCTGCCGTTTCGAGGTCGTCAGCGAGGCCACGTCGCCCGGGCGATGGCGGGTGCCGAAAAAGTGCCGGACTCCGTCGCGCGTCCCGGCAAACGCCGGCACCGTGATATGGGTGGCGGCCATCTCCTGCTCCGTATCGGCAGGCATCACACGCTCAGTCCGCCTGCTTTCTCAAAAACGTCGGCACGTCCCACTTGTCTTCTTCCGCTTCCATGATCAGCCCCAGCCGTTCCTGCCCCTCCCGCTGCGCGGTCATCCTGCGCAGGAACGTCGGCCGGTCCAGGTTTTTCGGCTGCGGTTCGGCCGACGCCCCGCTCCGCACCCCGGCCATCGCCGGCTGCGCACGGACCGTGGCCGCAGCAGGCCGCTCGTGGGGCACCGGCTTGAGGACCGGCTCATCGCGTTCGAACCCCGTCGCCACGACGGTCACCACCAGGTCATCGCCCAGGTCATGGTTGATCACCTGTCCCACGATGATGTTGGCCTGCGGGTCCGCCGCCTCCCGAATGATCGAAGCCGCCTCGTCCACCTCGTGCAGCGACATGCTCGGCCCGCCCGTGATGTTCAGCAGCACGCCCCTGGCTCCCTCGACACTGCCGTCTTCCAGGAGGGGGCTCGAGATCGCTTGCTGCGCGGCTTCGGCCGCGCGGTTCGTGCCCCGCGCAATGCCCATCCCCATGACGGCTCGACCGGTGTAACTCATCACGGTCCGGACGTCCGCAAAATCGACGTTCACGTGCCCCGCCATCGTGATCACATCCGCAATCCCCTGGATCGCCTGCCGCAACACGTCATCGGCCACCTTGAACGCTTCCAGCAGCGGCGTGGTCTTGTCCACGATCCCCAGCAGGCGCTGATTCGGGATCACCAGCAACGTGTCCACGTGCTTTTTGAGCTCGTTGAGCCCCTCTTCCGCGTGACTCATCCGCCGGTGCCCTTCGTACTGGAAAGGCTTGGTGACCACGCCGACGGTCAGGATGCCCAGTTCCCGAGCCAGGCTGGCGACGACCGGCGCCGCGCCGGTCCCGGTCCCGCCCCCCATCCCGGCGGTGACGAAGACCATCTCGGCCCCTTCCAGGGTCTCCCGGATGCGGTCCTTGCTTTCCAACGCCGCCTCCCGGCCCACTTCCGGTTTCGCCCCCGCGCCCAGGCCGCGCGTCCGCTCCGGGCCCAGCTGAATCTTGAACGCCGCCAGCGACCGGCTCAGCGCCTGCACGTCGGTGTTGGCCGTGATGAACTCCACGCGGGACAGACCCGACCCGATCATGGTGTTCACCGCATTGCAGCCCGCCCCCCCCACGCCGATCACCTTGATGTGAACCGGCATGATCTCCTCTTCTTCGAATGAGAACATCGCGTTGCCTCCCTTCTTGATGAGGGCTAGAGGCAATCGGCTATAGGTGATGGGCCGGAGTACGCCCTGACCGCCGCCCTATAGCCCCTCGCCCATCGCCTCACGCCCTCCCTTGGTTAGAAGAACTCGAGCATCCACTCTCGCATGCGCCCAAACACACGGCCGGCGCGCCGGCTGCCCCGGACCCTGCCGATCTCCGCGCGATCCGCATGGTGGCAGGCGTGCAGGATCAACCCGACGGCTGTCGCGTGCATCGGCGTGCCCGCAATATCCCGCAGGCCTTCCACCCCGTGCGGGGCACCGCGTCTGGCCGGAAGATTGAGGACCCGCTCCGCCGCATCCGGCATCCCTTCCAACATCGAGGTGCCGCCAGTGATGACCACGCCAGCCCCCAGCATCCCTTCGTAGCCGTTCAGCGCAATTTCACGACGCACCAGGTCGAACATCTCCTCCACGCGCGGTTCGATGATCTCGGCCAACTCCCGCCGGGAAATCGTCCGGCCCAACCGGTCTCCCACGCTGGGCACCTCCACCTGCTCGCCGTCCCTGACCAGTTCCACCCGCGCGATGCCCTGCCTGATCTTGATCTTCTCGGCCTCGGTCGGGGAGGTGAGCAGCCCGATCGCGATATCCTTGGTCAGGTTCTGTCCGCCGATCGGAAGGACCGTGGTGTGCTGGATGCTGCCGTCCACGAAGATCGCCAGGTCGGTGGTGCCGCCGCCCAGATCCACCATGGCTACGCCCAAGTCCCGTTCCTCCTGGCTCAGCACCGCTTCGCTCGAGGCCAAGGGCTGCAGCACGATGTCGATGACGTCCAGCCCCGCCCGGTTGACGCTCTTGATGATGTTCTGCGCCGACGTGACCGCGCCCGTGATGATGTGCACGTCCACTTCGAGCCTCGTCCCGGACATGCCCAACGGCTCGTGGATACCGTCCTGATCGTCGACGATGAACTCGCGAGGGATCACGTGCAGCACCCGCCGATCCGGGTCCAGCACGGCCCTCGAGTGGGCCGCCTCCACCGCCCGCTGCACGTCCGCGCGCGTCACTTCCTGTTTCTTCAGCGCCACCACCCCGCGGGAGCGCACGCCCGCGATGTGGCTGCCGGCGATCCCCGTGTAGACCGAGTTGATCTCGGCCCCGGCCATGAGGGCCGCATCGTCCACCGCTTTTTTAATGGACTCGACGGTGCTCTCGATGTCGATCACCACGCCCTTCTTGAGGCCGCGAGACGGGCTCGATCCGACCCCGACGATGTTGATCGAGCCTTCCTCCGACACCTCCGCGACGATGGCGCAAATCTTCGTCGTGCCGATGTCCAGTCCCACCACAATGTGATCTCGTTTAGCCACCGCTGCTCACCCCCTTTCGCGAACGATCACTTTGCCGGGATAGCGCAGATCGATCTCGTTCCGCAGTTCGCCCTGACCGCCGTTCGCATCGACGGACAAGGCATGTTCGACTTTCCGATACCGTTCCCATTGTTCCTCAAACGACGACGACCCGAATTGAAACCGGAGCCCCTGAATGTAGACCACGGCATTGTCCGGATTCCCCATGTCCACTTCCGCCCGGCCTTGGAACTGATTGCCCAGGAGGCCGGCCAGCCGGATGCCGGCTTGGGCGGCTTGGCGGGGCTGGGACTTCCCCAGCACGAGACCTTGATGATCGATGCCGGTCAGCAGCGGGAGGTCCGGTTCCCCGGTCTCCGTGAGCGCCGTCAGGACATGGCCCTCGCTGTCCAGCAACAACGGCGTCGAGGATGTCTTGAGCACCGCCGCCGGCAGCCGCTCGGCGATGGTGACGGCCAACGTATGGGGCGCCACGCGATGCACGCCGGCGTCCTTGATCCAGGGATGGGCCAGGAGACGGTCGGTCAGCTCGCTCGGCCGCACGGACAAGAGCGTTTCGCCCGGCGGCAAAGCCATCCGGTCCAACACTTCCTGTCGCGTCACCTGATTGGTTCCGCTCACCGTCACCTCACGCACTTCCAGCCAGTCGTTGACAACCGGCTTGGCGGCCCGATAGACCTCCGTCAGCCCCCACCCGGCCAGCCCGACCGCCACGATTCCCAACACCGCCAACCCAATCCGCTTGGCCTTGGCCCTCCAGCCTCTTCGAGCAGGAGACTGGCCTGGCCGCCTCGACGCTTTCGTCCGCAGGTTGGGCCGATGCCCCCCTCTCCGCTTGCTCCAGAATCTCACCTGGCGCTCCTTCCCCGGCCGGCACTCGTGCGGCCTGAGCCTCCTCCTATCGATCGGGCGAAGGCCTCACGACGAGCGAGGGCCGATTGGAGAATCCGTTCCGTAAGCGCTTCATAGTCGAGGCCGGCTTGCGCCGCCGCCATGGGCAGGAGGCTCGTCTCGGTCATGCCGGGGATTGTGTTCACCTCCAGGATGTAGGGACGTCCCTTGGGGGTCACGCGGAAATCCACCCTGGCCGCCCCCTCGCAGCCGATCACTTGATACGCCTGCACGGCCAGTTCCTTGATCCGCCGAGTCACCGCAGTCGGCAGAGGAGCCGGACAGAGATAGCGCGTACGTCCTTTTTGATATTTCGCCGCATAGTCGTAGAACCCGCCCGGCGCCACGATTTCCACGGTGGGCAGCGCGACGGGCCCTCGGGGCCCGGCCAAGACCGCGCCCGCAATCTCACGGCCGTCGATGTAGGACTCCACCACCGCTTCCTCGTCGTAGGCATGGGCGCGCTTCAGCGCCGGCCCCCATTCGGACCGCCGGCGCACGATCGAGACTCCGATCGTGGAGCCCTCCGCCGCAGGCTTCACGACGATCGGCAATCGCAATCCGGCCGGAATCGACGACGTGCGCCCCGTGCCCTTCCCCCCCGCAAGCACGACCGTGCCGGGAGGCACCGGGATGTCGTGATAGGCCAAGAGCTCTTTGGTCGTGACCTTGTGCATGGCGATCGCGCTGGCTCTCACGCCCGACCCGGTGTAGGGCATGCCGATGGACTCCAACAAGCCCTGGATCGTGCCATCTTCGCCGCCCGGGCCATGGAGGGCCAGGAAGACGATCTCGACTTTGTTCGCGCGCAGACGCCGGACAAGCGACGCATCCACATCGATCACCACCGCGTCGTAGCCCCGGCGCCGCAGCGCGCGATGTACAGCCAGACCGGTCTTGAGCGAAATCTCCCGTTCGGAGGATTGCCCCCCCATCAGGACCCCGATCCGTGCGCGCGTGAGCGGATCGTGACGCGTGACGCGTGACGCGTCAGAGGTCCTGCTTCTCATCTCTGATCCTTCTCATCTCTGATCCTCCTCATCACCTGTCACTCATCACCCATCACGCCCTATGGTTGTCCGACGATCTTCAACTCCAGCTCCAACGTCACCCCGGTCTGTTCTTCGACGGCCCGGCCCACTTTTTTGATCAAGGCGATCACATCGGCGGCACGGGCCTGCCCCAGGTTCACCACGAAATTGGCGTGCTTCTCCGATACCTGGGCATCGCCGACTCGCGCCCCCTTGAGCCCGGCCGCTTCGATCAAACGTCCCGCGGCATCCTGCGGCGGGTTCTTGAATACGCAGCCGGCGCTGGGCAGCGCCAGTGGCTGCGTGTCCCGCCGGTGGCGCAGGTACTCCTTGACCACCCCTTCGATCTGTTCGCGCGGGCCGGGCCTGAGTTGCAGCCAGGCCCCGGCGACGATCCCACGCGGCAAGAGCGCCCGTCGGTACGTAAAGCGGATGGCCGAGGCGGGGCAGTCGATGACTTGGCCGCGCGGGTCCACGAGGCGCACGGCTTTGAGCGCGTCCTTCATCTCCCCGAGTCTCGTGCCGGCATTCATCACCACGCAGCCGGCCACCGTGCCCGGAATGCCGGCGGCCCATTCCAGCCCGCCCAGCGACCGGCTGATCGCATATTTCATCAACGTGGGCATCCCGACTCCGCCCTCGGCATAGACCACGTGGTCCGGCTCATCGTGGACGGCGTTCAGCTTCGAGAGATTCACGACGACCCCGCGAATGCCTTTGTCCCGCACCAACAGATTGGTGCCGCCGATCACGAAGAGCGGGACCTTGGCTTCATGGACTTGCCTCATGAGCCGGCACAAATCCTCCAGGTCGGCCGGGATGACGAGCACGTCCGCTGGCCCGCCGATTCGAAAGGACGTGAAGTCTTTCAGCGGGGCCTTGAACCGGACTTCTCCACGGAGCCCCGCAACCGCCGTCTTGAAATCGTGCGTCCCTTGCGCAGAGGACGTCCGACCGGCCGGCGACTCCGCCGTCGATTTCCTGCCGGGCCGGTGTCGCGCCCCCTCTCGCATGAGCACCCCTCCGATCATAAGCGATCCAGCAGACCGACCCCGGCTTTCCAAATGTCGCCGGCCCCCAAGGTGATCACCAGATCACCGGCCCGCAGTGTGGGCAGCACCGTCTCGGGCAGACTTTCCTTCCGCTCAACCAACGTCACCGAGGGATGCCCGGCCGCCCGAATGGTCTCGGCCAGGGCGGCGCCGGACACGCCGGGGATCGCCGCTTCGCCGGCCGGATAGATCTCGGTCAGGAAGAGAACATCGGCCTGATCGAACGCATGGATGAACTCCTCCATCAGGTCGCGCGTCCTCGTGTACCGGTGCGGCTGGAAGAGCACGACCAGACGTCTGGCCCACCCCTGTTTCGCAGCCGCAAGCGTGGCCTTGATTTCAGTCGGATGGTGGCCGTAGTCGTCCACGACCATGATGTCGGCCTTTTCCCCGCGCAGCTGGAAGCGCCGCTCGACGCCGGCGAAGGCCGCCAAACCCTTGCGGATCAAATCGACCGGCACGTCCAGCTCCATGCCCACCGCAATCGCGGCCAAGGCATTGTTCACGTTGTGGATGCCGGGGATGGACAGGCGGAAGGGTCCCAGGCTCTTGTCCCTGAAATAGGCCCGAAACTCCGATTCCCACTGCTTCAGCGTAATCTCGACGGCCCGGAAATCGGGAGGCGGCGCACCGGCCGTCTCGCGAAGACCGTAGGTCTGGTATCGCTTGACGACCTGCGGGAGCAAGGCTCGCATCCGCTCGTCGTCGGCGCAGAGCACGGCCAGTCCGTAGAAGGGCACCCGGTTGATGAATTCCAGAAAGGCTTCCTGCACCCGCTCTACGGTTCCATAATGGTCCAGGTGTTCACGGTCGATGTTGGTGACCGCCACAATGGACGGGGACAATTTCAGGAAGGAGCCGTCACTCTCGTCCGCTTCGGCCACCAGTAAATCGCCCCGTCCGAGCCGGGCATGGCTGCCGAGCGCATTGACCTTTCCGCCGATCACGACCGTGGGGTCGAGGCCGGCCTGGGCCAGGACCGACGCCACCATGGAGGTGGTCGTGGTCTTCCCATGCGCACCGGCAATGGCCACTCCGTACTTCAACCGCATCAGCTCGGCCAGCATCTCGGCGCGCGGGATGACCGGCACGACCTTCGCCTTGGCGGCCAGGACTTCGGGGTTGGTCGCCGACACGGCCGACGAAATCACCACCACCTGCGCCTCGCCGATATGCGACGCCTGGTGCCCGATAAAGATGCGCCCGCCCAATTCTTCCAGACGCCGGACGGTGTCCGAGTAGTTGAGGTCGGACCCGGTCACCTTGTAGCCCAGGGTCAGCAGGACCTCGGCGATGCCGCTCATGCCGGAGCCGCCGATCCCGACCAGGTGGATATGTTGAATCTTTCTGAACATTGTTCGTGGCCGCCCGTTCAGTCCTTGTGGCTCGTTGCCTGTCTCACGACGCCCCTCCACGCGATCACGCGCTTGCCGCTCCACGATCAGGCTTGTTGACGTCATAGGCTCCTCCCACCAACGTCCGGCAGTCCCGGACGATCGATTCGGCGGAGTCGGTCCTCCCCAAAGCCCGGCTCCGTTCCCCCATGCGGCGCAGGCGGTCGGCATCGCCCAACAACGCCTCGATCGTCTGCGCCAACTTCGGTCCGGCGAGGTCCTGTTGCAGCAGCACCACGGCGGCCCCGGCTCGTTCCAGCACCCGCGCGTTGCGCTCCTGATGTTGGTAGATGGCGTGCGGCAGCGGAATCAGGATCGCCGCCTTGCCGCAAGCCGTCAGTTCGGCCAGACTCACGGCGCCGGAGCGCGACACGACGAGATCGGCCGACCGCAGGGCGCGCGGCATATCGAACAGGAAGGGCACGATCTCGGCCCGCGCCTCGAAACCGGCCGTCCGGTAGGCTCCCTGGACCCACGCATGGTCGGCCTCACCGGTCTGATGGATCACCGCCAACCTCTCTCGTCTCGCCTGCAAGTGCGGCAGCGCCTCGACCATCGCCTGATTGATCGCATGCGCGCCTTGACTCCCCCCGAAGATCAACACCGTCTGCGTATCCTCCGCATGCACCGGCCGACTCCCTCCGGCCTCAGCCGGGCCGGCGTCCAGAAAATCGCGCCGGATCGGCGTCCCGACCACCCGCACCTTGGCCTGCTTGAAATAGGGCGCCGCGGCGTCGAACGCCAGGAACACGATCTGCGCGATCGGCCCCAGCACCTTGTTCGCCAAGCCCGGATAGGCGTTCGGCTCCAGAATCACCCGCGGGATCCCCAGCAGGAACGCCGCTACCAACACGGGAGGACTGGAGTAGCCGCCGATGCCGATCACCAACTGCGCGCGACGCGCCCGCAAAATGCCGATCGACTGCCAGAGCCCGCGCGGGAGCGCCAGCACGGCGCCGGCCGCCCGGCTCAGGCCCCGGCCCATGACCGGCTTCGCCGTGATCTTGGCCAGCTCGAATCCTTCGCGGGGCAGCACCTTCGATTCGATCCCCCGTTCCGTGCCGACGAAGAGCACGGCGCTCGCCGGCTCCTGCCGGATGAATTCCCTCGCCAGCGCCACCGCCGGATAGAGATGGCCCCCGGTGCCTCCGGCTGCAATGACGATGTTCATCGTCCACCGATTCCACGACTCTGCCCGCCTCCCTGTCGATCGCGCGAGATGCTCAGAAGAATGCCGATCGCCAGCAGATTCACCATCAAGGACGAGCCCCCATAGCTGACCAGCGGCAGCGTCAAACCCTTGGTCGGCAACATGCCGGTGACCACCCCGGCGTTGATCAGAGCCTGTAGCCCGAGGAGCAGGGTGATCCCCAGCGCCAGGTGCCGACCGAAGGGCTCGCGCGCGCGGCTGGCGATCTGAAACCCCTTCAACACCAGGAGGGCGAAGAGCACCATGATGGCGCTCGTCCCTACCAGCCCCAGTTCCTCGCCGGCCAGGGCCAGCACGAAATCCGTATGCGCTTCCGGAAGAAAAAACAGCTTTTGCTCCCCTTCGCCCAGACCGACCCCGAAGAGGCCCCCGCTGCCGAAGGCCAGAAACGACTGGTTCACCTGGAAGCCGGCGCCGCTCGGATCCTTCATGGGGTCCAGAAACGTCATCAGCCGCTGCAGGCGGTAGGGCGATTTCCAAATCAACACGGCCACGGCCGGCACGACGATCGGCACCAATCCGAACAAATGCAGGAGCCTGGCCCCGGCGAGAAACAACAGCCCGAGCGTGACGAGACCGATCACCACCACCGTCCCCAGGTCCGGTTGCAGCAGCACCAACCCCGCCAAGACCCCCACGATCAGGAGCGGAGGGAGAAAGCCGGCGGCGAACTCCGTGACCCGCCCCTCTTTCCTGGTCAGATAGGCCGCCAGATAGAGCACCACCACGAGCTTGACCATCTCGGCCGGCTGCACCGAAATCGGCCCCAGCCTGAGCCACCGTCTCGCGCCCTTGACCACCACCCCCAGCGACGGGATCAGGACCAGGATCAGCAAGACAACGGTCAGCCCGAGAATCGGCAACGCCATTTTTCGCCACACCGTATAATCGAGGCGGGACGCGGCCTGGAGCAACAAAAACCCGAAGGCCAACCAAGCCAGGTGACGCTTGAGGAAGTAGATCGAATCGTGAAACCGGTTGCCGGCCACCACCGCGCTCGCGCTGAAGACCATCACCAGGCCGACCAAGGCCAACACCACCGCGACCGCCAGCACGAACCCGTCGGCCGAGGCCCGCGTCGTCGTCGATCCGCCGGACGACGGCCACGGAAGCGTCAGCGTACCGGCCTGGCCCCTTCTGCGCGTCATTCACCTGCTCTCCCGCCTCAGTGACAAGCGACGCGTGACGCGTGACCGGTGACAAGCCGTGCGCTCCCTGCGCTTCCACCAAATCCCCTACTACTCGTCACGCGTCACCTGTCACTTCCGTCACGATAATCCGTTCACCAGGTTTTTGAACTGCGTGCCACGGTCCTTATAATCGGCGAACATGTCGAAGCTGGCGCAGGCCGGAGACAACAGGACCACGTCGCCGGACGTGGCTTCGCGAGCCGCCGCCTCTACCGCCTCACGAAGCGAGGCCGCGTCGCTGATGCGTTCGAATCCGCCCCAAGCCGTTCGGATGCGGGCGGCGGCTTCGCCGATCAGGATCACCCGTTTTGCCCGCCGCTGCACCGCGTCCCGCAGCCGGACAAAATCGCCCCCCTTGTCTCGCCCGCCTGCAATCAACAAGATCGGCCGGTCGAAGCTCTCCAACGCCTTCAACGTCGCATCCACATTCGTGCCCTTCGAATCATTAGATCGGAAGAGCGTC
>SCVQ01000154.1 GCA_004296865.1 Nitrospirota bacterium | reverse complement strand
GTGCGCGAATAAAAGGCCTTGGGAGCGTTGGCTCCAAGGCCAGAGTTTGCCGTGAAATTGTTATTGTTCATGATCCCGATCGCGTATTCGAGACGGTTGGCAATCTTCCCTCTGGCATCGATGAAGAAGTCGCGTTCCTGGATGAAATCAATCGTGCCGTTCGTGCCATTTTTCGGCGCGACACCACTCCACGTATCCCTGGCTCCGCCGCTGCCCACAGAAGTCAGATACGGCGCGCTAATGACGTCGCGCAGACCGCCTGACGTTTCCGTGAAGATGCCGAAGGGCATACGGAAAATACCCATCCTGATCTGATTCAAATTTGGCGCCCAGGCGAGCACAGGCCTGTAATCGATGTAGGACTCGCGAAAAAAGGTCGCGGAGGCAGCCGTCCCGGTTGCTGTTGAGCTGTTGCCGGTGGGAGTGGAATTCTGCAAGCCAATGCTCTGAAACTCGTACAAGACGTGCCAGCGTGGAAGGTTCTCGCTGATTTTCCCCCAGAAGATCAGCTCAGACCGGCGGATGGAGATATTGTCCTGGCTCTTACCTTCCGCCACATGCGCGTCCTGGTGGGTATAGAGATATTGCAAGGCGTTTAAGCCGAAGTTGACCTTGTCCGTGAGCACGGGCAACGTCTCCACCTTCGCTTTCCATTCTTCAAGGAGGTCAGACCGCTTTTCACGATCCGCCTGTTTGTACTCCTCCTCACCCTTGATCCGGATCCAGTCGTCCATGGTAATCGTGCCCTTTTGGAGCAAGAGGTCCTCAACGGCGATACCTCCCTGGGCGGCGTCCGAACTTCCTGCGGGAGGAGGCGCGGCGTGAGACGACGGCGCCCCGGCTGCTTGGGCCACCCTAATAGGCGCTGGCGGCCCCGCCGCTTGGACGGCCGCAGTCGAGGGCAATGGACGAAGTGGATCTTTGGAGAGTTCCCCGGCAAGGGAGGAACTCGTAAACAAGCCCACAATCACCGCCGTGATGACTCCCGCGTACCCCGTTGTGATTCTCAGTCGCATCATCCGTACTCCCTCCTGTGAGTTTTATGCGAGCGCTTCCGTGAATAATTCTGCAAACAGCCCATGTGTTTCTGGGTCGGTTGTACGTGGGTGGTGTCACAGCGTGATGAGCGCTATATTACGAGCGTGTTAAAAATGCTTGTGGCGCAGGGTTGGCACGTAAAGACGGCAGGCCGGTCATGTACGGTGAAGCGTTCGACAGATGGGGAGAGGAACCGGCAGCAAGGCTTGACGTCAGGGTGAACGGAACCGGTCGTGCAGTTAGCGGTCGCCGGTCGTGTGGCGAATGATTTTACCTTCGACCATGTAGACGACCAACTCGGCCACGTTGGTGGCATGATCGGCGATCCGCTCGAGATATTTGCCGATGAAGGTGAGGCGAATGGCACGGGAGATCGTCTGCGGATTTTCGATCATGAACGACAGCAGTTCCCGGAACAATTGCTCGGTCAGCCCATCCACGAAATCGTCGTCCGCGCAAACCTTGCGGGCCAAGGTCGCGTCGTGGTTCACGAAGGCGTCCAGGCTCTCCTTCACCATGCTCAACGTCCAATTGGCCATGCGGGGGATGTCGATATAGGGCTTGAGTTGCGGCTCCTCGTTCAACTCAATGGCGCGCTCGCAAATATTTTCCGCCAGATCGCTCATGCGTTCGAGTTCCGTCGCGATCTTCATGGCGGTCGTGATGAAACGCAAATCCCGCGCGGCCGGCTGATATAACGCGAGCAGGCGTAAGCCGTTCTCGTCCACCTCGACATCCAGGGCGTTGACTTGGTGATCGTTTTCGATCACCTGGTTGGCCAAGGCGGCATCTCGTTCGGTGAGCGCACGAAGGGCCCCCTGGATTTGGGTTTCAACCAAGGCGCCCATCCGGAGGAGTTGGTCCTTGAGGTCCTTCAGTTCGTCGTCCAAATGTCGGTGCATGTCCTCGTCCTTGTGTGCTGGGGACCCGTGCGACCGGCGGCTTTACCCGAATCGGCCGGTCACATAGTCCTCGGTCAATTGATTGGCCGGATTGGTAAAGATGGTTTTCGTCGTGTCGAACTCGACCAACTGGCCTTGATACATGAACACCGTAAAATCCGACACCCGGGCTGCCTGCTGCATGTTGTGGGTCACAATCAAAATCGTCACACGTTGTTTCAGCTCAGCCAGGAGTTCCTCCACGCGGGCCGTTGCGGTCGGGTCCAAGGCCGAACAGGGCTCATCAAACAACAGAAACTCCGGGTCCGTCGCGAGGGC
>SCVQ01000153.1 GCA_004296865.1 Nitrospirota bacterium | reverse complement strand
GGTGATCCGGGCCGGACGGTTGATGCACGGCAAGACCTCCATGATTCATCACGACGGCAAGACGATCTTTCGGGACCTGGTGAACCCCTTCGAGGCGACCCGCTACCATTCCTTGCTGGTGAACCGGGCGAACTTGCCCGCCTGTTTGGAAATCTCGGCCGAGACGGCGGAAGGCGAGATCATGGGCCTGCGCCACAAGACCCTCGGTGTCGAAGGGGTGCAGTTCCACCCCGAATCCATCCTGACGGCGGTCGGCATGGATCTCTTACGCAACTTCTTAAAGCTTGAGGCTGTGGGCAATAGGCGATAGGCGATGGGGCAGAATCAGATTTTTCTGAACTCTTTCCTATAGCCCATAGCCCCTCGCCTGCGTTAGTTATGATCAAAGACGCCATCGCAAAATTGGCCGACAAGGTCCACCTCTCGGAGAAGGAAGCCGAGGAGGTCATGCGGGAGATCATGGACGGCGCGGCCACGTCCGCCCAGATCGCCGCCTACCTCATGGGGCTGCGAATCAAAGGCGAGACGGTGGAGGAGATCGCCGGGTCCGTCAAGGCCATGCGGGCGAAGGCGATCAGCATCCAAGTCGCGGATCCGATGGTGGTGGATACCTGCGGGACGGGCGGGGATGGGGCGCACACGTTCAATATCTCGACGACGACGGCCTTCGTCGTGGCCGGCGGCGGCCTCACGGTGGCGAAGCACGGCGGCCGGGCGATCTCTTCACGCTCCGGGAGCGCCGACGTCTTGGCGGCGCTGGGGGTACGCATCGACCTTCCGCCCGAACGGGTCGAGGCCTGCGTGAACGAAGTGGGTATCGGATTTCTGTTCGCGCCCTTGTTCCACGGCGCGATGAAACATTGCGCGGCGGTCAGGCAAGAGTTGGGGGTTCGGACCCTGCTCAATATCATGGGGCCGATGTCCAACCCCGCGAGGGCCGGCTTTCAGGTCCTGGGCGTCTATGACCACAATCTCACGGAGCTGATCGCCAAGGTGCTCATGGGACTTGGGACCCAGCATTGCTTCGTCGTCCACGGGATGGACGGGCTGGATGAGATCACGTTGACGGATCGGACGCGCGTCTCCGAAGGAAAAGGTGGCGTCGTCTCGACCTATTTTGTGGAGCCGAAGGATTTCGGGCTGGAACGGGTCCGCTCCAAGGATTTGGCCGGTGGCGACGCGCAAGAGAATGCCCATATTCTGCGCGAGATCCTGCAAGGCCGGCCGGGTCCCAAGCGGGACATCGTCTGCATGAACGCGGCTCCGGCTTTTGTCGCCGGCCGCAAGGCCAAGACCCTGCAGGAAGGCTTTGAATTGGCCGGCAAGGCGATCAAGAGCGGTGCGGCTTACGAAAAGTTGGAGAAGCTCATCGCCTTTACCAATAAATAGATGATGGGGGCCTCCGGGCCGCCTTCGTGCTCGCGCACCGCGCACTTCGGAAAGTGCTCGGCGGACGCGCGCAGTAAGAGGTGGCCCAGAGACCTCCCTCAGGGAGAAAGGTGCAAGTTGTCGATGAGCCGGTGAAGAGAGGGCGGCAGTGATTCTGGATCGGATTCTTGAGCATAAGAAGGCGGAGATACGGCATAAGCAGAGCCGCGGGTATTTGGTTGAGTTGAAGGCGAAGATTCGCGACCGAGCTGCGACCAAGGGATTTATCCAGGCCCTCAAATCCACCCGCCCGCCGGACAGTCCTTCCCTGATCGCCGAAGTGAAGAAAGCGTCCCCGAGCCTCGGCCTGCTGCGGCCGGAGTTCAAGGACTTGTTCGAACCGGTGAAAATGGCTGAGCAGTACAAGGAATATGGAGCCTCGGCCCTCTCGGTCCTGACCGACAAGGATTTTTTTCAGGGCGATCTGGACTATTTGCAGGCGGTCAAGGGCAAAGTCGGGCTGCCCTGCCTCAACAAAGAATTCATGGTGGATGACATTCAGTTCTACGAGGCGCGGGCCTACGGGGCCGATGCGGTGCTCCTGATCGTGGCGGCTCTGGAGCGGAGACAGTTAATAGACTTCTTTGCCTTGGCCGGCGAGTTAGACCTGGACGTGCTCGTCGAGACGCACCATGAAAGAGAACTAGACAGGGTGTTGGAACGGCTGCCAGAGGCGAAGCTGATCGGGAT
>SCVQ01000152.1 GCA_004296865.1 Nitrospirota bacterium | reverse complement strand
CGCTTTCGTGGAATATTGTTTTCAGGTGCCGGCTAACCGGATTGGGCATTATCAGTTTTCCGCCGCGCAGCTGAAGACGATCCAGGAGGTCATCACGTTGGTGGTGTTTTGCGCGTTCTCGGTGTGGTATCTGAAGGAGCCGCTGAAGTGGAATTATCTCGTGGGCTTTCTGATGATCGTCGGCGCGGTAGTCGTAATCTTTAAGGAGTGGTAGTTGAAACCAAGAGCCGATGGCATATAGCGAATGGCCGATAGCGAAGAGCCGGCGGTCATCTTGTGTTAGCTATCAGCCATCAGCCATATGCTCTTTTAGAGGTGTCTGCGATGCAGGACTTTGAAAAACTCGGGGTTTTCTATCTCGGCCGGCCCTACGATCTAGCCAAGAAGAAACCGAAACCGGGCTGGCTGCTCTACGATTCAAAAGATCTGGTGACCCATGCAGTCTGTGTGGGGATGACCGGCAGCGGGAAGACTGGGCTTTGCCTTGGTCTGCTGGAGGAGGCGGCCATTGATGGGATTCCCGCCATCGTGATCGATCCGAAAGGAGACCTCTCCAACCTGTTGCTGACGTTTCCGCAATTGCGTGGAGAAGACTTTGCCCCTTGGATCAACGAAGACGATGCGCGGAAGAAAGGCCTTGCGCCGGCCGGCTATGCCGCCCAGCAGGCGGACCTGTGGAAGAAGGGCCTGGCTGAGTGGGGGCAGGACGGAGCGCGGATTACCCGCATGAAAGACGCGGCGGATTTTTCCATCTACACGCCGGGGAGCAATGCCAGCCTGCCGGTCTCGATCCTGAAGTCGTTTGCCGCTCCGACTCGTGAGATCGTCGAAGATGTCGAGTTATTGCGCGAGCGGATCGGCACGACGGTGACCGGCCTGCTGGGTCTGCTCGGTGTCGAGGCCGATCCGATGCAAAGCCGGGAGCATATCCTGCTCTCGACGATCCTGGGTGAGGCCTGGAAGCAGGGGCAGGACTTGGACCTGGCCTCGCTCATTCAGCAGATTCAGACGCCGCAAGTCTCGAAGGTGGGGGTCTTGGACCTGGAGTCCTTCTATCCCTCCAAGGATCGCTTCGGTCTGGCGATGAAGCTCAACAACCTGCTGGCTGCGCCGGGCTTTTCAGCCTGGCTGGAAGGGGAGGCGTTGGATATTGGTCAGATCCTCTACACGCCGGAAGGCAAGCCGAGGATCGCCATCTTTTCGATCGCGCATCTGAATGACGCCGAGCGCATGTTCTTTGTGACGCTCTTGCTCACCCAGACCCTGGGTTGGATGAGAACGCAGTCTGGGACCACGAGTTTGCGCGCGCTCCTCTATATGGATGAGATTTTCGGCTACTTTCCGCCCGTCGCCAACCCGCCCTCGAAAGCGCCCTTGCTGACCCTGCTCAAGCAGGCGCGGGCGTTCGGTGTCGGCGTCGTGTTGGCTACGCAGAACCCGGTGGACTTGGACTATAAGGGGCTGGCCAATACGGGGACGTGGTTCATTGGGCGCTTGCAGACAGAGCGCGACAAGGCTCGCGTGCTGGAAGGATTGGAGGGCGCGGCAGCCAGTGGCGGCAAGAAGTTTGACCGTCAGAAGATGGAACAGCTCTTAGCCGGGCTGGGCAGCCGTATTTTTCTGATGAATAACGTCCACGAGGACGCCCCGACGGTGTTTGAGACACGCTGGACGCTCTCCTACTTGCGCGGGCCCTTGACGCGCAACCAGATCAAGACGCTGATGGAGCCGCGTAAAGCGTTAGGCGTGAGACGTGAGGCGTCAGATAAAATCCGCGAGAGTCTCCTTACCCCTGACGCTTCACGCCTGTCGTCAACAAGACCGATGCTGCCGCCCGACGTGCCCCAGTACTTTGTCCCGTCTCGCGTGACTCAGCCGAGCGGCAGTGTTGTGCGGTATCGGCCGATGGTGCTCGGAGCCGGCCAGGTGCGCTTTGCCGACGTCAAGGCCGGGGTGGATGTGACGCGGGACATGGTATTTTTGGCTTCCGTGACCGACGCGCCGATTCCAGTCAACTGGGATGAGGGCACCGAGGCCGATGTGGTTGTCGCTGATCTGGAAAGGACGCCACAGGAGCCGGCGCAATATGGTGCACTGCCCGCTGCGGCAGGGAAGGCCAAGAACTATGAGGTTTGGAGCAAGGATTTTTCCGTGTGGCTCTATCGCACCCAAAAACTGGAGTTGTTCAGAAGTCCGAGTCTGAAAGAATTATCGAAGTCGGGCGAGATGGAGCGCGACTTCCGGATCAGGTTGCAGCAACTGGCCCACGAGGAACGGGACCGGCAGACCGGCCAGTTGCGAAAGAAGTACGCGCCGAAGCTTGCGGCGCTCCAGGAGCGGAGGCGGAGGGCGGAGCAAGCGGTGGCGCGGGAAGAGGAACAAGCCAATCACAGCAAAGTCCAGGCGGCCATCTCAGTGGGGGCGACGCTGTTGCAAGCGTTCATGGGACGCAAGACGGTCAGTGCCGCGACGATCGGGAAGGCCGCGACGGCCATCCGGGGGGCAGGCCGGGCGATCAAAGAGACCAAGGATGTCGGATTGGCAAAAGAGAATGTCGCGGCGCTTGATCAACAGATTGCCGAGTTGGAGGCCCAGTTTCAGGCGGAAACGGACAAGTTGACTGCGGCGATCGATGCGCAGGCCGAAGTGCTCGAAACGATCGCGATCACACCCACCAAGGCCAATATTTCCATCAAGCTGGTGGCGCTGGCTTGGACGCCGACTTCTACAGCGGCCAGTAGCTGAGCGTCAGGAAGAACTCGGAGCCCCCCACATCGAGCGTCGTGTTGTTCCCATAGCGAGCACTGTCATAGGTGACCGAGTTCATGGGCGAGTAGGTAAAGACGCCTTCGAGCTTCAGCGTGGGGGTCAACTTGTAGGCTGCGCCGCCCGCCAGGTGATGCTCGACGATGTTGGCGCTGGTCGGGTCCACGGTGTGCTTGGGCACAGGGTTGTTCCCGTAGTTGTAGGCGGCGCGTACGTTCAGGCGGTCGGTGACGTCATAGGTGAGGCCCGCGGCCATGACGTATTGGTCCCGCCATTGGTACTGAAGGATGATCCGGTCGGTGGGCTTGGCCGCGTTGTTTCCGTTGGTTAAATTGATCACGACGTTGTTGAGAGCGGCGTCCCAGTTGATCCATTGAAACTTGAACGCGATCAGCAGATCTTTATTGGGACGGAACGCGACACCGGCGGAGAGGTCGTCGGCCCACTTGAAGCCGATCATCTTGGCATCGTAGGTCACCTTGCCGATCCCCGTGCCCTGATTCACGGTGATCTGGCCGTTGTCGAACGGAAGGTGGACGCTGGAGGTATAGGCGAGCCCCAGCGTGATCATGTCGTTGAGTTTGTACATGAGGCCGTACTTGGGTGTGAAGCCCAAGGCCCAGGGGCAGGTACCCGGCGGGTTCACGCCGTTGGCTCGATTGCAGGTGCCCGTGGTCTCGAAGCCGGTCAGCGAGTTGGGGAGAACGGCAAGCGACACGTCCGAATAGGAGATGGCCAGAGCGGCCCCGACGGATAAGCGATCGGTCACTTCGTAGGCGACGCTGGGGGTCAGCTTGTAATGGCGGAGCTGGGCGGATGTCTTGTCCGTGGTCCCGAGGGTGGTCTTGAGATCGCGAAAGTCCGAGGAGGTTCCGCCGATGGAAAAGAATCCGATGCCGAGCGTCAGCGGGGTGCCGGTCACATGCCTGATGTAGCCCGCGTTCGGGATGACGAGCGGGGCGTTCTCCCCGTCTTTGTCGTTGCTGCCGCCGGGGAGGTTGCTGCCCCCCCGGAGGTGCATCTGCGGCAGCAGGACTCCCATCGCCAGGCCGGCATGCTCGCCGCGAATCTGGGCCATCCCGGCCGGATTTGTGTTCATGGCCGTGAAGTCGGTGGCGACGGCCGTATCAGCTCCGGCCAGCGCCGAGGAGATGCCGCCGGACCCGATCAAGTTCAGGCCGTTGGTCCCCCAGGCCGGTTCGCAAGACAGCCAGATCAGTAGTGCAATGAGGAGGGCGGGGCTCGGTCGAGGATATTGTCGATGGCCGGAGAGCGGCTGTTGAGACCATGCCGCCCGCGCATCAAGCGGCTGATTGCGCAGCATCATGTCAATCCCGCTCTGTTCTTCCGGCCGGACAGCTACGCACTGTCCAGCCGGCATGCGAGTACGTGCTGACGGGGAACCCTACTCTCACGCTCCGCCGTTTGTCAAAGAGATTTCCGCTTGTGCGGTCGGGGAGCCATCAATGCTTGCGCTCTCTCTGCATCAGCTTGTCCGTCCAGGCCAGAAGAATCGCCGAGCCGAGGAACGTCAGATGAATCAGGATTTGCCACTTGATGTGCTCGGTCTGCACGTTGCCGATGTTGACGAAGGCTTTGAGCAGATGGATGCTCGAGATCCCGATGAGGGAAGCCGCCAGCTTCACCTTGATCGTGCCGGGATCGACGTGAGTCAACCAGTCCGGCCGGTCCCGATGCCCTTCGAGGTCGAGCTTGCTGACAAAGGTCGCATAGCCGCCGATGATCACCATCGTGAGCAGGTTCGCCACCATCGTGATGTCGATGAGCGAGAGGACGCCGAGCATGAAGATGGTTTCAGTCAACGACGTGATGCTGTGCGCCATTTCCCAGAGTTCGGTCAAAAACTTG
Organism: Nitrospirota bacterium; assembly: GCA_004296865.1. Taxonomy (GTDB): domain Bacteria; phylum Nitrospirota; class Nitrospiria; order Nitrospirales; family Nitrospiraceae; genus SCVQ01. Next base: position 1,092 of record SCVQ01000152.1, on the reverse strand, counting down.
TACGCATAGAGTAGTTCGACGACGATCAGGCCGGCATAGAGCGGGGCTTGAATCCATCGGCTGGCGAAGACCATGATCTCGAAGCCGTGTTCGATGCGGCTTACGCCTCCTCCGCCGGATCCGGCGGGGGCAAGGGGGGTAGCTGACGGATGGGTCGGGTTCGACATGGGGCCTCCTCCTGGGTGCGATTAGGGTTGATCGAGCAGCTTACGGGGAGCGGGCGGTGGTTGCGGTTGCCGAGGGCTGCTCAATGGAGCGAACCCGGAATGCTCAGCGACATGGGCAGCGCTGGTGTGGGTTTGAGACCGGCGGCATTGCAGGATTGTGGGCAGCCAATTCGTTTAGGACAAGGCCGACTCGACGTAAGCGGCGGTATCCTAGGAGAAGAAGCGGCGTTCTGTCAATGATGGACCGTTCAGGGGGGGCAGGATGAGTCGAACCGTGTTGATCAACGCCCGGCTGGAGGTAGGACTTTCCGGCCTATGAAAGGGATCCGAAGCGACGTGGTCGATGGAGAGCCGCTTACCCTGCCGCCCGGCGACGCAGTCCTCTCTCCACGCCATTCTCTACACCATGGGGCTTGATCGAGACCAGATAGTCGAATCGGTTGGGAAGGGGCTGAAGCGTCAACGCACCGTTTCGGCTGAGTCGGTCGATGGCGGCGAACAGTTGGTTCCAGGAGTAGGCAGGCAACTCCTGTATCAGTGTATCGAGGTGGCAAGGACCCTCTCGTTCAAGCCTGAGGAGGATTGCGGAGTCGATGGCAAGCGTCGCCAACATATTCAGAACCTCTTGCAAGCTCCTGCTCCAGGCATGCAGGACTGGCCAGCCAGTGCCGGCTCATGACAACAATGCGCGATACGTCTATGTTCGTATAGGTCGGTTGACCAGTTGGGAAACTTGAGCCGTTGATGGAAAGGGAACTCAAGTTGTCCACAGCGGGAGCAAGGTTCGTGAGGAGAGGCTACGCGCGGGTTACCGGAGGGCTTCTCTGATCGCGGTGACGGTTTTGGCGTCGATTCCGGCCGTCTCTCGCAGTTGTTCGTCCGTGGCCTCGGCGATTTTCTCCAGGCTTCCGAATTGTCGGAGCAG